>JANPMR010000621.1:0-5011 GCA_031427055.1 Rubrivivax sp. | reverse complement strand
CAGAAAAGCCCGGCCCGGCACCGCGTCGCCGTCAACCTGAATGCCGCGCGTGCTACCCAGATCGTATAGCCAGACATCGTTTGGAAAGTTCGCGATGAGCGCATGGCGCCGGCTTACCGAAGCGTCGTCCAGCGCGATGTCGTTCTTGACCCATGAGCCGATGGACACCAGCGGTGCCGAGGTCTGCATTTTGCTGCCGTCGGCAAGCCAAATCGACACCGGGTTGGCCTTGCCGGCCACATCGAAGCGGAACTCCTGAAAGACCAGCTTGTCCAGCAGCGCTGGCCTGCCTGGGCTTCACCCAGGCGCAGTTTGCGGCGCGCTTCGGCATATCGGTGGCGACTCTGCGGCACTGGGAACGTGGCGACCGCAACCACCAAGGGCCGGCGCTGGTGCTGCTGAATCTGATCCACCGCGACCCGGCCGGCGTGCTGCGGGTTTTGTCCTGATCTTTTACGCCGCCCAATCCTGTTCGCCACTCATGAATGCGTCCAAGAATTCGGCTGCGCTGGCGACTTGAAGGTTGGCGCCAACGGTCCTGTCCTGCGTTACGGGCGCTTCAGTCATCGACTAGAACACCCACTGCGGAACCGTCTTCCACGCGTCCCTAAGCGTTTGGTCCAAGACCTTGTAGCTCGGTTCATGTGCTGCAACCAAGCGCCAAAACTCCGGGCCGTGGTTCATGTGCACCGTATGGCACAGCTCATGAATGACCGCATAGCGCACCAGGTCTGGCGCAAGAAAAAGCAACTTGGTGTTGAGCGCGAGACTCCTTTGGGCGGAGCAACTGGCCCAGCGGGTGCGCTGGCTCTTGACCAGGAGTCCACCGAGCTTCAGGTGGTGTTTGCTGGCCAGCTTTTCGGCGAGGGGAAACAGACCTTCGCGCACTTTCGTTCGAAGCCCGTCCTTGAGCTTGCGAATCACCGCGTCCCGATTCAAGTTTGAGCCGCTCACGACAAGCAATCCGTTGTCAGCTCTGAGGCGGATGCCTGGGTGGCTCTTGCCCTCAAGATACGTGACGGGCCAAGTCTCCCCCAATGCGAGCAGCCGCACGGTATCGGGGAAGTGGATTGCCGGTTTCCGTTCGAGGAAGCGCTTCGTCTCACCGACGCGCTGCAACGCATCGGCGATCCAGACCTTTTTCTGCCTGAGTAGCGGGGGAATTTTCTTCTCGTCATAGCCCTTGTTGGCGGCCGTTGACGAAGTCGCGCAGGTCGTCGCCGGTCATGGCGGCGTTGTGGTCGAGCCTGCCGTCAGGGGTCGTGGGCGCAGCCCAGGCCTCCCAGCGGTAGGCGGGCTCGACGATGTAGCTGTAGCGCCGGCCTTCGAGTTCAGCCTCCGACGCCTTGTCGACCTCCAGCGCGGCAATGGTGCGGAGGATAAGGGTGCCTAACGGCATCGCAGTCGCGACGGCCCATCGCCAGGCTCCTGCGTCCGTACGTCTTCAAGGAACCAAGCAAGTTGAAGTGCGCCCCGCGTGCGCCATCGGTCAGCTTTTGCGCCTGTTGTGCAAGGTGACCTGAAACTACTTCGCTGGCGCCGAAGCCAATGCGGCTGTGTCGCGCTCGACCTCGCGCATCGGATACACCTCCTTCACGTAGAAGTAGAAGAAGGCCACTGAGATCGCCAGTACCAGAAGTCCGACAACCTGGGATGTCAGTTCGAGTCCGGCCGGACCAATCTTCACGGTGGACGGCGCAGGCGCAGGTGCAGGTGCGGGCGCCGGAATCGGTGCCGGTGTCGCGGCTTGCGCCGGCGACTGAGGCGCCACGGCGTCACGCGGCATGTAGTCACGCTGGAACTGCTTGTGGGTGAGCCAAAGGCCAAATGCGACTATCGCCATGACCATCGCAAACAGGAACTGCGTCGAGAACAGGTGCCACTCCCAACCTCGCCGGGCGTAGTCGCGTTGCCATTGAACGTAGCGCGCATAGTCCTCCTGGTCCTTGGCCAGAATTGCAGGGCTCACGTCCACGGCGCCACGGCCCGCGCTCTCGCTCGCCGGGGTTGCGAACTTGGCAGCCGTCGCCGCGATGTCAATTTCTTTCGCGGTAACGCGACACGACGCCGCACCCAATCCAAGCACCACGGCAGCCAGTGCGGCCAGCAGGCGCGCGCGTTGACCAGCACCTGCGGACATCGGCTACTCCTTTGTGAGCTTGGCCAGCAACTCGAGGTAGAAGTAAAGCTCCCGATAAGGACAATCCTTCGGGATACCCTGGACGAAGACAGGCAGGTCTGCGGCCTTGTTCTTCTCGATCAGTCCGGCAACGATCTTGCGCAGTGCCAGCAGTTCGGCGGCCGTGCCGGCGTAGTTGATGACGCAGGCCATGCCCGTGGCCTGCGCCGGCGGCACCGGGCCGAAGAACTGCTGCATGGTCGTCGGCGCGGTCTGCAGCGACAGCCCGACGCCGGCCAGGTTGCTCAGGACGGACTGCTTCTGCGACTCGCTAAGCGCCGTGCCCTTGAAGACCTCGGCCTTGAACGTATCAGCATGCACCACGGAGCGCTCTGCCATCGCTGCAGCCAGCGCAGGTCGCTTCACGACGGCGGCTTCGGGTCGAGGTGGTGTCTGCTGCTGCGCCGAAGCCGCGACAGCGGACAGGCAACTGACAAGAACCGCAGCCTGCAGGCGCCACCGCCGCTTCGTCACTTCGGGATCCGCCATTTCGCCTCCTCGCGACCAGAGACGGCTTATAGGATGCCGTCGGCGACCGCACAATCCCTACGGTGGCGGCTCCTCTCGCACTGCCGGCCCTACGGCGTCGCTGGCTGGTCGGGAGTGCCAGTCCCGCCACCGGCCACAGTCCCGGCGTAGTCCCAAGTCCTGGATCGGGCAAGAAAAAAGCACCCAGCATCGCTGCCAAGTGCTTGATTTTCTTGGTGGGCGGTGCAGGGCTTGAACCTGCGACCCCTGCCGTGTGAAGGCAGTGCTCTACCGCTGAGCTAACCGCCCGGAATCCTGTGCTGCTGCTGCCTGCGGTGTTGCCGTGTCGACACGGCCAGGCAGCGTTCCGGCGAGCCGCAGATTATGCCACCCTCTCAAGCGGGCTCGACCGCGCGCCAGACGGTCTTGCCGCCACTGGCCTTGTCGATGCCGGCCAGCACGGCTTCGTGGGCCGTTTGCTCGGCGTCGCTGGCGGTCCACATCGGCAGGCTCAGGTCGCGCAGTTCCACGCCATCGTCAGCCTGCGGGCCACGGGCCGACTCTTCGCCTTCGATGCCCAGCGATTTCTGGCCGCGCGTCAAGCGCAGGTAGACCTCGGCCAGCAGCCCGGCGTCGAGCAGCGCGCCGTGCAGATCGCGTTGGCTGTTGTCCACCTCGAGCCGCTTGCACAGCGCGTCGAGCGAGTTGCTCTTGCCGGGGAAGGTCTCGCGCGCCAGGGTCAGGCTGTCGGTGATGCGCGCGGCGTGCCGCGCCAGCGGGCCGCGGCCCAGGCGCTTGAGTTCGGCGTCGATGAAGCCGAGGTCGAAGGCCGCGTTGTGAATGATCAGTTCGGCGCCGTCCACAAACGCCAGCAGCTCGTCTGCGATGGCCGCAAAGATCGGCTTGTCGGCCAGGAACTCGTCGGTGATGCCGTGCACGCGCAGCGCGTCGGGGTGGCTGCTGCGCAGTGGGTTGACGTAGTGGTGCAGCGTGCGCCCGGTGCTGCGGCGGTCCACCATTTCGATGCAGCCGATCTCGACCAGGCGGTCGCCTTGGTCGGCGTACAGGCCGGTGGTTTCGGTGTCGAGAAAGATCTGTCTCATCGTGCTGCCAACTTGTCGCGCCCAAACCACCACCACAGGCCTGCGCCGGCGGCAATCATCGGCACGCACAGCCACTGGCCCATGCTCATGCCCAGCGCCAGCAGACCCAGAAAACTGTCGGGCTCGCGGAAGTACTCGGCCACAAAGCGCAGCACGCCATAGCCAAAGACGAAGGCCGCCGCCACCTGGCCGGTGGCGCGCTGGCGTCGGGCGTAGAGCCAGAGCAAGGCAAAGAGCAGCAGTCCTTCGAGCGCCACCTGGTAGAGCTGCGACGGGTGGCGCGCCATCAGGCTGCCGCTTTGCGGAAAGGCCATTGCCCAGGGCAGTGAAGGATCGGCGGCGCGCCCCCACAGTTCGCCATTGATGAAGTTGCCGATACGCCCGGCTGCCAGGCCGGCGGGCACGCAGGGCGCGACGACGTCCATGACCTGCAGGAACGGGCGGCTGCGCGAGCGCGCGAAGAGCGCCATGGCGGCGATCACGCCCAGCAGCCCGCCGTGAAATGACATGCCGCCCTTCCACACCATCAGGATGTCCAGCGGATTGGCCAGGTACTGCCCGGGCTTGTAGAAGAGTGCGTAGCCGACGCGCCCGCCCACTACCACGCCCAGCACACCATAGAAAAGCATGTCCTCGACGTCGCGGCGGCTCCAGCCGGCGTTGGCAAAGTGCGGCAGCCGCACGCGCCGCCCGGCCAGCCAGAGAAAGGCGCCGAAGGCGGCCAGGTAGGTCAGGCCATACCAGTGGATTTGCACCGGGCCAAGGGCCAGCGCAACGGGGTCGAACTGCGGATGCACGAGCATCTTGGGGGCTCCTGTCGAGAGGCCACCATTGTCCACGGCCGCCGGCCGTCGGCGCGATCAACGTCGCGATCAACGTCAGTGGCCCCGATAAACTCCCGCCAGGACACCAAGGACACCGCATGAGCAGCAACCGCCGATCCAAGAACATCACCGAGGGCGTGGCCCGCGCGCCCAACCGCAGCATGTACTACGGCATGGGCTACACCGAGGCTGACTTCGGCAAGCCGATGATCGGCGTGGCCAACGGGCACAGCACCATCACGCCCTGCAACTCGGGCCTGCAGCGGCTGGCCGACGCGGCCATCGACGCGTTGCGCGAGGCCGGCGCCAACCCGCAGGTCTTTGGCGTGCCGACCATCAGCGACGGCATGGCCATGGGCACCGAGGGCATGAAGTACAGCCTGGTCTCGCGCGAGGTGATTGCCGACTGCGTCGAGACCTGCGTCGGCGGCCAGTGG
>JANPMR010000620.1:0-2290 GCA_031427055.1 Rubrivivax sp. | reverse complement strand
GATCACCGCCTCGGCCTGGTCAAAGGCCGGGTTGTCGGCGCGCGCATAGACGCGGCCGCTGCGGTACTGGTTGTCGGGGTCGCGCAGGTAGGTCGTCGAGACGTGGATCGGCGGGATCACCGCGCGTGTGGCCTCGTCGATCCAGCCCAGCGCCTGGGCGGCAATCGTGTCGGGGTGAGCTTGCTTCGCGTCCATGGGCGCCTTGCTTGATGCGGTGGTGGCACCCATGCTAACGGGCCGCACTCACCAGCGCCGTCAGCGCTGGAAGGCCCCAGGCGACCAGCGGTCGCGCCCGCCGGGCAGCAGGCGCACGCCGGTGGGCCACTCGAACTCGGCCTGCGGCGACAGGTCATGGCCGCGGACATTGCGCGGATCAGCGCCGCTGTGCCGCCACATCGAGCCCGGGGCCAGCTCGAAAGCGTAGGTCTCGGCATCGCGCAGCATGCCGAACGTGGCGTGGCGGTTGCCTTCGAACAGGCCCGATGCGCCCCACGAGAACACGCCCGTGCCGACAATCAGGTTGTTGATGGCCACGACCTCAGAAGGTGCTGGCAACTTGTCGCTGGACACGCGCAAGAACCAGGCCGGCAGCCAGCCATAGTTGATGAAGGTGTTGTGCGCCACGCGCAGGGTGTTCTTGTCCCAGGGCCGGCCCTCCGAGCCGTAGGTCATGACGACCGCGCTCTGCCCATCGGCGCCACGTCCGATGACGTTGCCCACCACGGTGGCGATGCCGCCGGCCGGCAGGTCGATGGCATGCGACGCGCCGCCGCGCTGGCCGTCGTGGATGAAGTTGTAGGCGATCAGGCTCTCGCGGGCGCGCGACTTGATGAGGTGACCCTCGAAGCCCTGCTGGAAGCGGCTGCCGGTGATGCTGAGCTTGCTGATGCGGCCCACATTCAGCAGGTGATACAGCCCGCCCACCACCTTGGGCGCCATGCCGAACTCGCTGTTCTCGATGCGCAACTCGGCGCCATCCACGGCGGCTGCGAAGACGCCGTACTCGTTGTCATGAAACTGGCAGCCGCGCAGCAGCAGCTTGCCGCCTTCCTGGCGCACGCCGGCGGCCTCGCCGTCGCTGGCGCGGGCGCCGTTGAAGGCGATGTTCTCGATGGTGACCTCGCCGCCGCGCACGGTCCACAGCGCCTTGGCCGTGCCGGGCTTGGCGCCGCCCTTCACCGCCGGGCGCTTGCCCATGCCGCGGATCGTGAGGCGGCGGTTTTCGATCAGCACGCCGCCTGTGTAATCGCCTGGCGTCAACTCGATGGTGTCGCCGTCCTTGGCCAGGCCCAGCGCCTCCTGCAAAGAGCGCGGCGCGCCAGTCGGAGCGACGACCCAGGTCTCGGCGGCCGTGGCCGTCAATGCCCAAAAAGCCGCGGCCAGCAAGCCGATCAGCCGCGCGCCGCGCGCGATGGCGAAGGCCCTGGTAAATGCTCTGCCACCCATCGAGATAGACACCTTGTTGAACCGGCAGCGAGTATGGCCCGAACAAGGGCGGCGTCCGGGCGAACGCTTGCCCGATCCCCCAAGCCTGGGGGTCTGTCCGTGCCGGTGAATTCCCCGACACGCGCGCGCCACTGGTGATGCGATGCTCGCCGTCTGGCCGGCCAGACCTTGGCCGCGCCACGACCACCGGAGAAAGCCGATGAAGACGACCCTGTCCACGCTCGCCCTGCTGCTGGCCGCTGGCGGCGCACAGGCCCAGGATGGCGCGCAGATCAACATCATCTGCTCGGTGCAGGCCGAGTGGTGCAACCTGATCCAGACCGTCTACGCGCGCACCACGGGCGTCAAGGTCAACATGTCGCTCAAGGGCTCGGGCGAGGCGCTGGCGCAACTGGTGGCCGAGCGGGCCAACCCCAAGACCGACATCTGGTTCGGCGGCACCGGCGACCCCCACCTGCAGGCCGCCGAGCAGGGCCTGAGCCTCGACTACAAGAGCCCCAGCCTGCCGCAACTGCACGCCTGGGCGCAGCAGCAGGCGCAGCAGAGCGAATACAAGACGGTGGGCATCTACTCCGGCCCGCTGGGCTTTGGCTACAACACCGAACTGCTGGCCAAGAAGAAGCTCAAGGTGCCGCAGACCTGGGCCGACTTGCTCAACCCCGCGCTCAAGGGCGAGATCCAGGTCGCCAACCCGGCCAGCAGCGGCACCGCCTACACGATGGTGGCCACGCTGGTGCAGCTGATGGGCGAGGACAAGGCCTTCGACTACATGAAGGCGCTGCACAAGAACATCAGCCAGTACACGCGCAGCGGCACCGGCCCGATCAAGGCGGTGGCGCGCGGC
>JANPMR010000619.1:0-3549 GCA_031427055.1 Rubrivivax sp. | reverse complement strand
GCTCAGAACTTGTAGCCCACCATCACACGCAGCGTGCGCGTGTCGCCGCGCGTGCTGTTGGGCTTGCCCAGGTTGGCGTTGTCGCCGCCCACCGCGTTTTGCGGGTTGCCCGGGCCGCCACCCCAGTCGTCGAAGCCACCGTAGTTGGTGCTGTCCAGCAAGTTGAGCACGTCGGCGCGCAGGCTGAATTTCTGGCCGAAGACGTCGAGCGACTTGCTGATGCTGACATCGACCTGCTTGAACGCGGGCGCGTCGCCCTTGACCGAGATGCACTTGTCCCAGCCAGCCGCGCAACTGGTGATGCGCCGCGGCAGCCCGCTGTCGTAGGTGAGCTTGCCGGACAGCGACAGGCCCCACGGCAGCAGCGTGTCGGTCAGGCCGCCGGCCACGATGCGGTGCGCCGCCACCAGCGTGCTGGGGTTGAAGCCGCGCACGCCGGGGCGGCCGTAGGTCCAGTCGAAGATGTCGTTGTTCCACTCCTTGTGGGTGGTCTTGGCGCTGCTGTAGGTGTAGGCCACGTTGGCCGACCAGCCCGAGCTCCGCGTGTACGGCTTCTCCATCTTCACCAGCAGCGCGTCGGTGCTGGCTTCGCCGACAAAGTCGCCCAGGATCAGCGTGCCGTAGCCGTTGGGCCCGCCCCACAGCGGGTCGATCGGGCTTTGGTTGGCGTAGCCGCCGTTGGCGTCGCGGTTGCCGCCGAACCAGATGAACTGGTTCTTGGCCTGTATGCGGCTGAGTGCGACTTCGCCGTTCCAGTCGCCCAGCGCCTGGCGCAGGCCCAGCGAGAACTGGTCGGCAAAGGGCATCTTGAAGTCATTGCGGATGAGCCAGATTTCGCCGCCGCCCTGGGTGTTCTTCTGCAGCTCGTCCAGCGCGTGGTTGGCCATGGTGCGGCTGTAGGAGCGGCCCCAGCCGCCGAAGAGCACCGAGTTGCGATCGCCGAAGAGATCGAATGACGCGCCCAGGCGCGGTGCGATGGCGCCCTTGAAGGTCTTGCGCGAGCTGCCGGTGCTGATGTAGTCGTTGATGTTGACGCCGCCCTTGGCCAGCGACTGCGCGTAGGTCTGGCCGGCCGGCGGCGTGATGCCCCAACGCGGCACGTCCAGCGCGCGCAGTGCGGTCACGCGGCCCGCCGGCGTCACGTAGTCGTTGTTGAGCATGTTGCTTTCGACGTCCCAGCGCACACCGGCGTTGAGCTCGAGCTGCTTGCTCAGCGCCCAGTCGTCCTGCAGGTAGATGCCGAACTGCGTGTTGCTGAACTTGGCTGCGGCGCCGGGGATGGCGCGCGAGATGCGGCACTGGTCGCTGTTGAGGCCACCATTGACGACATTGGTGCCGGTGCACAGACCGTTGTTGTAGTACGGCAGGCCGCTGGTGGTGTCGACCAGGGTCTCGACCGTGTCGACACCGAAGGCCGTGCCCGAGAGGTCGTACTTGATGTTCTTGATTTTCACGCCGCCCTTGACGACGTGCCCGGCCAGGCCGGTGTAGGTCAGGTCCTCGGACAGGAAGCTGCCCTTCTGCGCGCGGTTTTGCGCGTTGGGCGAGCCACCGGCAAAGATCACGTCACCCGAGTTGGCCAGCAACTGCGGCGTGGCGGTGGAGACCTTGTACTTGACGAAGGGCGTGGTCGCCGAGGAGTGCGGGTTCCAGGTGTAGTCCTCGTAGCCCAGGCGGGCTTCGCTGAGCAACGCGCCCAGCGTCCACTCGTGCTTGAGGTCCATGCGCGTTTCGTCGTTGCTGCGCTGCACGTCGTTGCCCGGCGCGCTCATGTCGCGGCTCTCGGGCGTGCGGTCGTCTTCGCGGCGCACGCGCACGCTGGCGCTCAAGCGCTGGTCGTTGCCGATTTGCGCGTCGACCTTGCCGAAGAACAGATGCTCCTTGAAGTTGTCGATCTGGCTGCCGCGGTAGCCGCGCAGCGTGCCCACGATGCCGGCGCTGGCCGGCAGGCTGCCGAAGTTGTTGCCGGTGATCTGGCGCGAGTCGTCGATCGACTTGCCGTCGTAGGCGAAGAAGAAGTGCAGCTGGTCGCGCACGATCGGGCCGCCCACGCTGAAGCCGTACTCCTGCTTGGTCGACGAGGGCAACAGCACGCCCGCGGCCTCGCGCTCTTTCTCGAACACCGACTTGGTGCGCCAGCTGGTGCCGGTGCGGTCGATGTAGGCCTCACCCGCGAGCGTGTTGGTGCCCGACTTGGTGATGGCGGTGACGGCCGCGCTGCTGACCTGCTCGTACTCGGCCTTGTAGTTCTGGCTCAGCACCTTGAACTCGGCGATGGCCGACTGCGGAAACGGGTTGCCGCGCGAGCTGTCCTGGCCGCTGAGGCCGCCGCGCAGGATGTTGTTCTTCTGGCCCACGCCGTCGATGAAGACGTTGACGTGGTCGAAGTTCTGCGAGCCGGCCTGGATCTTGGTGTTGCCGCTGGCATCGCTGCTGAAGGCCACGCCGGGCGCGAAATCGGCCGAGCTGAGGAAGTTGCGCGTGCTCTGCGGCATCGCCTCGATCATGCGGCGCGAGACGTTGGTGCCGACCTCCGAGCCGCGCACATCCTGGCGCTGCGAGCGGCCGATGATGGTGACGACCTGGCCGCCGACGCTGAGGTCGACCGCGGCGGTCTCGCCCACGGCCACCGTCACGGCCTGCGACGGCGACGCCCCGGCGACGCGGATCTCGTACTCACCTGGCGCCAGGCCGGTCAGCACGTAGCTGCCGTCGCTGCGCGTCGTCGTGCGGTAGGTGTTGCCATTGGCCTTGTTGACGGCGGTCACGGCCAGGCCCGTGGGCGTGGCGGCGGCGCCGCTGATCTGGCCCTTGATGGTGGCGGTGCTGAGCTGGGCCTGGGCGGCGCCGGTCAGCATCAGCGCCACGGCGGCGGCGAGTGCGTTGCGCCGCAGGGCGCGGGTGGATGTCTTCATCTCGGTCTCCTTCAGGGTGAATCTGCTTTTGTGGTGAGGTCACGGAAAGTCAATGCGGGGCCGGCGCAGGCGCGCCCGGTGGCTGCGGTTGCGGTGGCGGGCCGGCGCCGCAGGAGCGGCGCACCACCAGCTCGACCGGCATCACCTCGGTGTGCGTGGCCTGCGATTGCGGCGCCTCCACTGCCTTGACCAGGGTGTCGAGCGCGGCGGCACCCAGTGCGGCGATGGGCACGCGGATGGTGCTCAGCGCGGGCGTGATGTAACGCGCGATGGGGATGTCGTCAAAGCCGCCCAGGGCCACGTCTTCGGGCACGCGCAGGCCGGCCTCGCGCAGCGCCGCCAGGCAGCCCACGGCCATCATGTCGTTGGCCGCGAACACGGCGTCGGGCCGCGGCTTGGTCTGCGCGATGCGCCGGCCGGCGGCCCAGCCGGCTTCTTCGGTGAAATCGCCCTCGAAGACGGCCTCTTTCATGCCGGACTTGAGCCCGGCACGGTAGCCGCGCAGACGTTCTTGCGCCTCGTGGTTGCCCTGCGGCCCGCCGATGAAAGCGATGCGCTTGCGGCCGCTGGCGGCCAGGTGCCGTGTCATGGCCTGCGCGCCGCCGAAGTTGTCGACCACGAAGCGCGCGTGCCC
>JANPMR010000618.1:0-1559 GCA_031427055.1 Rubrivivax sp. | reverse complement strand
CAGTTAGCGCCTGCCCACGGGGCAGAGGACGTCGGTCGCAGGCAAGTCGATGGTGCAAGCATTTTGGAACCTGCGGCGCTGCATGACTGCGCTGGCCGCGCTCCTGTGATTGAGTCAGCTGAGAGGATCGCATGCGATGCGGGGGGCGTCTGTCTCGTGCCGCACACAAGCAAACGAAGTTCCGTGGTGGCAGCTGCTGCGTTGGGAACAAGCGGCAGCCGGCACCACCCCAAAGCACCCCAAAGCACCCCAGACGAACAAAAGGGGTCTGGCATCGCTGCCAAACCCCTTCGTCGTACTACTGGTAGGCCCTGGCAGGCTCGAACTGCCGACCAACGGATTAAGAGTCCGCTGCTCTACCAACTGAGCTAAGAGCCCGAAATATCGGCCTTGATGGCCTGTCGCGTGGTGGGTCGTGCGTGACTCGAACACGCGACCAACGGATTAAAAGTCCGCTGCTCTACCGACTGAGCTAACGACCCATCCGAAGAGCCTCAAATTATAGCGTGCTTTTCTGCGGCGCTGACCGGCCTGGCCTCGTGCAGCAGCAGCGCGATGACCTCGCCCGCGGCCACCATGCCAAAGGTGGCGGTGACGGCCACGCTCGAGCCGTAACCGTGGCAGTTGAGCGAGCCATCGATGCCGCCATCGGCCGTGTCGCACGCGCCCGCCGGCATGGCCACGCTCTCGCGTGAGAACACGCAGCGCAGCCCCATGCGCCCCTGGCGCGGCGCGCCGACGTCGCGGCGAAGGCGTTGGCGCAGGCCGGCCAGCAGCGGGTCGTGCGTGACGTCGGCCAGATCTTCGACCTCGACGCGTTGCGCCAGGCGCTTGCCGCCGGCCGCGCCCACGCACACCAGCGGCGTGCGCGTGGCCAGGCTCCAGGTGGCCAGCGCCAGCTTGGCACGGGTTTGGTCGCAGGCGTCGATCACCGCGTCGACCTCGGCCGGCAGCAGGGCCGGCCAGTTGCCGGGCTCGACGAAGGCCTCGACCTGCATCACTTCGCAGCCGGGATGGATGTCGGCGATGCGCTCGGCCAGCGCCAGCGCCTTGGCCTGCCCCAGCGTGCGGCCCAGCGCCTGCACCTGGCGGTTGATGTTGGATTCGGCCACGTGGTCCAGGTCGATCAGCACGAGCCGCGCCACACCGCTGCGTGCCAGCGCCTCGGCCGCCCACGAACCCACGCCGCCCAGGCCGATGACGGCCACGCGGGCCTGGCGCAGACGCAGGTAGCCGGCGTCTCCGTAGAGTCGGCGCAGGCCGCCGAATCGGCGCTCGTCGTCGGCGGCGGCGTGCTCGGCCGGCTGCGTCACAGCGAACGCTCGACGCGCCACGTCAGGTAGCGCAAGGCCGCCACCGCGCCGCCCACGATGCCGGCCAGCGCTATGAAGCTGCCCAATGCCAGCGTCGACACGCCTGTGATGCCCTGGCCGATGGTGCAGCCCAGCGCCGTGACACCGCCCACGCCCATCAGCACCGCGCCCACCAGGTGATTGGCAGTGTCCTCGACGCCACGGAAGCCCTCCCAGCGAAAGCTGCGCCCGAACAAGGCCACGGCG
>JANPMR010000617.1:0-1597 GCA_031427055.1 Rubrivivax sp. | reverse complement strand
CCGACACCCACCTGGCCACGCTGCCCAACGGCCTGCGCGTGCTGGCCATCCGCATGCCGGGCCGCCAGACCGTCAACCTCAGCGTCTTCATCCGCACCGGCAGCCAGCACGAGAGCCGGCGCCAGAACGGCATCAGCCACGTCGTCGAGCACATGGCCTTCAAGGGCACGCGCGAGCGCAGTTGCCAGCGCATCAATCTCGACGCCGAACGCCTGGGCGCCGAGGTCAACGCGCACACCGACAAAGACCACACCGCCTTCCACATCGAGGGCCTGGCGCGCGACCTGCCGGCCTTTGTGCCGATGCTGGCCGACATCGTGCAGAACAGCACCTTCCCGCAAGCCGAGCTCGAGCGCGAGCGGCAGGTCATCCTGCATGAGTTCACCGAGTTCGAGGAAGACCCGGCGACGATGGCCTTCAAGCTCTTCGACCGCGCCTGCTACGGCGAGCATCCGGTGGCCTGGCCGGTGATCGGCAACCGCGCCAACGTGGCGCGCTTCACGCGCGACGAGCTGCTGGGCTACGTCGCCAGCCAGTACCGTGCCGGCAACGTGATCGTCGCGGTGGCGGGCGACGTCGACCCCGAGCGCTTTGTGGCCGATGTCGAGGCCGCCTTCGGCGCCATGCCCGGCGGCGAGAGCCCTGCGGTGGCCGAGCCGGCCTGGTGCGGCGGCGTCAAGACGCGGCGTCTGGCGGGCTGCTCGCAGACGCAGGTGGTGCTGGGCTTCGGTGCGCCGTCGCTGCATGGCGATTCGCACCCGGCCGTGCTGGCCGCGGCGCTGTTTGGCGAGGGCATGAGCTCGCCCCTGCTCGACGAAATCCGCGAGCGCCGCGGCCTGGCCTACTACGCCGCCTGCTCGGCCGACATTGCGCCGCTGTGCGGCCAGTTCGTGATCGAGGCCGCCACCGCGCCCGAGCATCTGAACGAGTTTTTCGTCGAGGTGATGCGGCTGCTGCGCCAGCAGGCCGAGGCCCCGGATGCCGTGGCGCTGGAGCGCGCGCGCAACCAACTCACGGTGCGCGCCTTGCGTGCGCTCGAGCAGCCGGTGCGCCGGCTCGAGTCGGCGGTGCAGGATGTCTTCACCTTCGGCCATCCGCGCGCCGCGGCGCAGTGGATCGAGCGCCTGCAAGCCGTCAGCGCCGCCGAGGTGCGCGACACCTTCGCGCGCATGCTGGCCAGCCCGGCGGCGGTGGCATTGGCTGGCAGCGTGCCGGCGCGTGCGGCCGAGCGGGTGCAGGAGCAGATGGCTCCGACCGCTTCGACCGCGCCGAGCGCCTGAGACGCTGTCGAGCTGCGGCTTACAGTTGGCGCTGCCGAGCCCGCCGCATCGGCTTGCTCCAGGAGACCCCCGATGTCGATCACCCGCCGTACCACCCTGGCCGCCGCTGGCCTTGCCTTGCCCCTGCTGGCCCGCGCGCAGGCCGGTTGGCCCAAGCAGTCGATCCGCTTCGTCGTGCCCTTTGCACCCGGCGGCACCAGCGAGATCGTGGCACGCACCGTGGCCAGTGAGCTGACCAAGCAGCTCGGCCAGACCGTCTACGTCGAGAACAAGGGCGGCGGCGCCGGCCTGCCGGCGATGCAGGACGTGGCCAAGGC
>JANPMR010000616.1:0-1761 GCA_031427055.1 Rubrivivax sp. | reverse complement strand
GTGGAGTCGATGTCCAGCCGGCCGGCGGGCGCCAGGTGGCGCAGGTGGCCGGGGTGGTAGCCGATGCCCGAGGTGTCGCCGCTCCAGCGGTTGGCCACGGTGACGAGCGTGATGGCGGGCTCGTAGCCGTCCTCGGCCTGGGCGCTGACGATGCCGATGGGTTTGTTCAGCAGCACGGTGACCTGGCGTGCCTGTTCCTGGCGTGCGCGCGGGTCGATGTCGATGGCGGCGTCGGGCGCCACGCGCTGGCCCAGTTCAGCGGCTTTGCCAGCCACGCGCACCCAGCCGGCGGCGATCCAGTCGTCGGCCTCACGGCGCGAGGCCAGGCCGCGTTCGGTGATGAGTTTGGAGATGCGCACACCTTCTGCGGCCGCGCCTGCGGCCGCTGGGCGCTTCGCGGCAGCCGAGGGCGCGGCACTGACGACGCGTGGCGCCGGCTCGCGCGGGGCAGGGCGGTACGCTGGGCGCTCGGGCTCACGCGGGGGGCGTGGCGGGGGGGTCTGAAGCTGCGGCGCGGCGCGCGGCTCGGACCGGGGGTTGCGCTGCGGGCTGCGGTCTGGCGGCGTGGAGCCTCGGCGCGCTTCGCGCGGGTCATGCACAGGCTGCGCGTCGCGCGGGTCTGACGAAGGCAGCGCTTCGCGCGGGTCTGACGAAGGCAGCGCATCGCGCGAGTCTGACGAAGGCCGCGCTTCGCGCGGCGTCGTCGGCGGCCGTGGCGATGTCACGCCGCGCACCCGCGGGCGGCGTGGGTCGCGCGTCGGGGCGCTGGGCTTGATGCTGATCTTGGGGCGGTCGGCCATGGCGTGATTGGACCATGGCGCGCTGCGCAGCTGGCTCGCGAGCCTGCGTTGTCAGGAAAGGCTATCGTGAACGACCCCTGTGGATGTTGACCATGACGAACTCCTTGTTGCAGGCGCTGCTTGCCGCGCTGTGGCGGATGGGCGCGATTGGCGCCATTGCTGCGATCGGCCTGCAACCCGTCTGGGCTCAGCAGCCCGCTCAGCAGCCCGCGTTGCAGTCCCAGCTCGACGCCGCTGTCATCCACTACGAGTCCGGCCACCTCGATGCCGCGCGCCAGGCTTTCGAGCAGCTGTCCAGGCGCGGCCTGCCGGCGGCCGACTACAACCTGGCGGTGATGCACCTGAAAAACGAGTTGCCGAACTCGAGCCGCCAGCGCGCCCAGCAGTTGCTGACCCGGTCAGCAAGCGGCGGCTTTGTCACCGCCCAACTGATGCTGGGCCGCGCGTTTGAGAACGGCGACTTTGGCCGCCGCGACCTGCTGCTCGCGCACCGTTGGTACGAGATGGCGGCAGCCAGCGGCAGCGTGGAAGCGCAGCTCGCCATGGGCACTGCGTTCTACCTGGGCCGCGGCCGTGCCAAGGACGCCGCCCGTGCCGCCCGCTGGTTCCGCGAAGCTGCCAAGGGCGGTGACGTGGGCGCGATGTACCTGCTGGCGTCAATGCACGAGCAGGGCGACGGCGTCGAACGCAACCTGCGCCTGGCGCGCTACTGGTACGACATCGCCGCGCGCAACGGGGACGAAGCCGCGCCCGCGAAGGTGAAGGAGTTGGACGAGCGTTTGCTGGCACCCGCCACTACAACACCACTTTGACCAGCGCGTGTGTGCTCAGCGTGCGGTACAGCTCGTCAAGCTGTTCGCGGCTGGTGGCAGTCACGGTGACGGTGACGCCCCAGGTATTTGCCGCCGCTGCTCTCACGCAGTTCGATGGTTGATGCGTCAAACGCCGGGTCAAACTGGTG
>JANPMR010000615.1:0-1575 GCA_031427055.1 Rubrivivax sp. | reverse complement strand
CCTTCGCGGCCGAACCGGTGACCCGCGCCGAGCGCGCGGCGGCGGCGAAGGCGGCGACGGCCGCCGAAGTCACCGACAAGCAGCAGGCCTTCGTCGACTTCGTGCTGGCGCAGTACGTCAGGCAGGGTGTCGATGAACTGGACGCCGAGAAGCTGGCGCCGCGGCTCAAGTTGAAGTACCAGAACACGCTGGCGGACGCATTCTCAGAACTGGGCAAGCCCGACCAGGTGCGCTCGGTGTTTCTCGGGTTTCAGCGGCACCTGTATGAGCGGCGCGCTCGGGGGTAGCCGCGGCGTCCGCGCCCGCTCTTTCCGATCGTCTGCTGCGCTCGGGTGGCCTGGAACAACAGGTGAGCCTCAAGATCTTTTGGCGGCATGAAGGGGTGTTCCGCGTCGACGTGGCCGGCATGGCCAGGCCGGCGTCATGTGCTCATCGCGTACGTCCCCAAAGGCCGTCCATTCACCGCCACGCTGCACCTTGCATGCAGAATCGAGCCCATGGCCGCCAGCAGTCTTCTTGCCCTTGTCGACGACATCGCGACCGTACTCGACGACGTGGCGCTGCTCAGCAAGCTGGCGGCAAAGAAGACCGCCGGCGTGCTGGGCGACGACCTGGCGCTTAACGCGCAGCAGGTTGCCGGCGTCAGCGCCCAGCGCGAATTGCCCGTGGTCTGGGCGGTGGCCAAGGGATCATTCGTCAACAAGGCGATCCTGGTGCCCGCGGCGCTGCTCATTGCCAGCTTCGCGCCCTGGCTGGTGACGCCGCTGCTGATGGTGGGCGGCGCCTTCCTCTGTTTCGAGGGCTTCGAAAAGCTTGCCCACCGCTTTTTGCACAGCGCGGACGAGGACGCAGCGCAGCGCGCGGCGCTCACCGCCGCGCTGCGCAACCCGGCGCTCGACCTCGTCGCCTTTGAGCGCGACAAGATCAAAGGTGCGGTGCGCACCGACTTCATCCTTTCGGCCGAGATCATCGCGATCACGCTCGGTACCGTGGCGGCCTCGCCCTTCATCACGCAGGTGCTCGTGCTCAGCGGCATGGCGGTGGTGATGACGGTGGGTGTGTACGGGCTGGTGGCCGGCATCGTGAAGCTCGACGACCTGGGCCTGTGGCTCAGCCAGCGCCGCGGTGTGGCCGCGCAGGCAGTGGGACGCAGCATCCTGGCCACGGCGCCGTGGCTGATGAAGGGCCTGTCGGTGGCCGGCACGGCGGCGATGTTCCTCGTCGGCGGCGGCATCCTGGTGCATGGCGTGCCGGCGCTGGCGCACGCCATCGAGGGCGCGGTGCAGACCCTGCCCGGCCTGGCTCAGGCCCTGCTGCCCGCGCTGGCCAACGGCCTGCTGGGCGTGGTGGCCGGCGCGCTCGTGCTCGGCGCGGTGACTCTGGTCAAGCGCGTGCGCGGCTGAGGGCACGCGGTCATCGACGGGTAGCGAAGGCCCTGGGCCTTGGCCCGCGCTTGCTCGATCAGACTTCCAGGCCGGAGCCTCGGCGCCGATCGGAATGCCAGTGCCTGAACCGCGCTCAGGCCGGACGCTGCGGGCCCCGCCGGCGCCACGCCGCGAGTACGGCGGCCAGCCT
>JANPMR010000614.1:0-2683 GCA_031427055.1 Rubrivivax sp. | reverse complement strand
GGTGGCGCTTCATCGAACAGCGAGAGCTGCGTCGGGGGCGTGTCGGCGGGCCGTGGCATGGGGCGCAATTCTAGGATCGCGCCGGCGCTTCGTCGCGACCGGCCTCGGCAACGGCCGCGGCGCTGGCTCTGAGCTGCGCCGCGGGATGAGGCTCAAGATAGGGCTCGAGATAGGGCTCGGGATAGGCCTCAGGATCCAGCCGTCTCATCTCGGCCTCGATCCAGCGCTCGACCTCGCGCATCAACTCTTCTGCCCCGCGCCCGCTGCTCGCGATGGGTGCGCCGATGGAGACATCGATGAGGCCCGGGCGCAGCAGAAACGACTTGCGCGGCCAGCACTTGGCCGAGCTGGCGGCGATGGGCACGATGGGCACGCCGCTCGCGATGGCCAGCCTTGAGGCGCCGCTTTTGTAGGCGCCCTGGCTGCCGCGCGGTGTGCGCGTGCCTTCGGGAAACATGATGACCCAGATGCCCTGTTCGGCCAGCCGCTTGCCCTGCGCCGCCACCTTGGACCAGGCCTCGGTGCGCTTGCTGCGGTCGATGTGGATCATGTCCAGCCGCCCCATCGCCCAGCCGAAGAACGGGATGTACAACAGCTCGCGCTTGAAGACGTAGGCCAGTGGGTGCGGCATCAGCGTCGGGAAGGCAAAGGTCTCCCAGGTGCTCTGGTGCTTGGCCGCCAGCACCACCGCCGAGTGCGCTTGCGCCGCCGTGGGCAGGTGCTGCATGCCCTGCACGCGGTAGCGCACGCCGCAGATCGCGCGCGCGCCCCAGATCGCCATGCGCAGCCACATCATGGTGGGCCAGTACAGCCGCGTGCCACGCAAGAAGATCGACAGCAGCACCATCGCCGTGCCCCAGGGCACCACCGTGGCGGCCATCCACAAAACAAAGAGGGCCGATCGCAGCCCCCACCAGACCGTGCGCAGGCCGGCCATCAAGCCAGGCTCCCGACGCCCGAGTCGGCGCTGTGGTCTCGCGTCAGCAAAAAGTCTGCAAACGCGTCGAGGTGGGCGTGCACGCGTGCGCTCGGCACCTGCGCGAGCATCTGCTTGAGTTGCTCGTCGCCGGCCGCAGCGGCGCGGCCACTCAGCACCAGGTGCGGCTCGCAGCCGGCAGCTTGCGCGGCCAGCAGGTCACGCAAGGTGTCGCAGACCATCGGCACCTGGGCCAGGTCGACGCCGTAGCGGTATCCGATGTCGAGCATCATGCCGGGCTTGGGCTTGCGGCAGTCGCAGCCTTCTTCGGGGGTGTGCGGGCAGAAGAAGACGGCGTCAATCCGCCCGCCCTGCACCATCAGCAACTGGTTCATGCGCGCGTGCACGGCGTTGACGGTGGCCATGTCGATCATGCCGCGCCCGATGCCGGCCTGGTTGGTGGCCACCACGGTGTGCCAGCCGGCGTGGTTGATGCGCGCCACGGCCTCGAGCGCACCGGAAATGGGCTGCCATTCGTCGGGGTCGGTGACGTGGCCCTCGCGAAATTCATTGAGGATGCCGTCGCGGCCCAGAATGACAAGCTTGACCGAGTGCGATGGCATGTTCAGCCCAGCGCCGGGCCGCCCCAAGCGGGGCTGCGCCCCCTTGGGGGGCAGTGCAGACGCGAAGCGGCAAGCGTGGGGGTTGTCATGACGCCAGGCGCGACAGATCGGCCACGCGGTTCATGGCGGCGTGCAACTGGGCCAGCAGGGCCAGGCGGTTGCGGCGCAGCGCGACATCTTCTGCGTTGACCATCACGGCATCGAAGAAGGCGTCCACCGGCGCCTTGAGCGCGGCCAGCGCCTGGAGGCTGGCACTGTAGTCGCCGGCGGCGAAGGCCGCGTCGGCCCGCGGCGCCACGGATGCCAGGGCTGCGGCCAGCGCGTGTTCGGCAGCGTCGTGCAGCAGCGCCGGGTCGACCGTACCGGGCACCTCGCCTTCGGCCTTCTTGAGGATGTTGCCGACGCGCTTGTTGGCCGAGGCCAGCGCCGGCGCCTGGGGCAGCGCGGCAAAGGCACGCACCGCCGCCAAGCGGCGCGGGATGTCACCCCAGCGCGGCGGGCGCAGGGCAATCACGGCATCGACCTCTTGCGCGCTGTAGCCCTGCTCACGCAGGCTGCCCACAAGGCGGTCGTACAAGAATGTCGAGAGTTCGGCATGCACCTGTCCGTGGCCGGCCGCGAAGGCCGCCAGCGCCGTGGCCACCAGGTCGGGCACGGCCAGCGGCAGGTCGCGCTCGATCAGCATGCGGATCACGCCCAGCGCGTGGCGGCGCAGCGCAAACGGGTCTTTGTCGCCGGTGGGCAACTGGCCGATGCCGAACAGGCCGGCCAGGGTCTCGAGCTTGTCGGCCAGCGCGACGGCGATGCCGGCGTCGCCATGCTCGGACCTGGGCAGCGCGTCGCCCGCGAAGCGCGGCTTGTAGTGGTCTTCTACCGCCAAGGCCACGGCCTCGGACTCGCCGTCGTGGCGCGCGTAGTAGCCGCCCATGATGCCCTGCAGCTCGGGGAACTCGCCCACCATGTCGGTCAGCAGATCGGCCTTGGCCAGCAGCGCGGCGCGGTCGGCCTGCTCGGCAAGCACCGGGCCACCGAGCTTGTCGCCGATCAGTCTGGCGATGGCACGCACACGGGCCACGCGCTCGCCCTGCGTGCCGAGCTTGCCGTGGTAGACCACCTTGTCCAGCGCCGGCACGCGCGACGCAAG
>JANPMR010000613.1:0-7027 GCA_031427055.1 Rubrivivax sp. | reverse complement strand
CCACGCCATAGGCCGGCGCCGAGTGCACGATGCCGGTGCCGTCATCCGCGGTGGCGTAGTCGGCCAGGTAGACCGGCGCAGTGCGGCGGTAGCCCTCATGCACGTCGGCCAGCGGGTGGTGAAATTCCAGGCCGGCCAGCTTCTCGCCCAGCGCGGTGGCGACCACGCTGCCTTCGAGCTGGTAGCGCGCCAGGCACTTCTCCACCAGCGCCTCGGCCAGCAAGAGCAGGCCGCGCTTCGTGTCCACCAGCGCGTAGACCAGCGCCGGGTTGAGGTTGAGCGCCTGGTTGGCCGGCAGCGTCCACGGTGTGGTGGTCCAGATCACCGCGAAGGCCGGCCGGGCCAGCGGGGGCAGGCCGAAGGCGGCGGCCAGTTGGTCGGGCTGCGCCGCGAGGAAGGCCACATCGACCGTCGGCGAACTCTTGTCGGCGTACTCGATCTCGAACTCGGCCAGCGAGCTGCCGCAATCGAAGCACCAGTACACCGGCTTGGCGCCGCGGTAGACGAAGCCGCGCTCGAACAGGCGCTTGAGGACGCGGATCTCGCCGGCCTCGTTGGCCGGGTCCATCGTGCGGTAGATGTGGCCCCAGTCGCCCAACACGCCCAGGCGCTGGAAGTCGGCCATCTGCTGGCCGATCTGCTCGCCGGCGTAGGCGCGGCTCAGCGCCTGCACCTTGTCGCGCGGCAGGCCGCGGCCGTGGTCTTTCTCGATCTGGTTCTCGATCGGCAGGCCGTGGCAATCCCAGCCCGGCACGTAGCGCGCGTCAAAACCGGCCAGCTGGCGGCTGCGCACCACCATGTCCTTGAGGATCTTGTTGACGGCGTGGCCGAGGTGCAGCTTGCCGTTGGCGTAAGGCGGGCCGTCGTGCAGCACGAACAGCGGCGCGCCGTGGCGGGCGTCGCGCAGGCGCTTGTAGAGGCCGCCGCCCTGTGCGGTGTCGTTCCAGTCCTTGATCCAGGCCGGCTCGCGCTTGGGCAGGTCGCCGCGCATCGGAAACGGCGTGTCGGGCAGGTTGAGGGTTTTGCGGTAGTCGGGTGGGGTGCTCATGGGCATCTCGTTCGCCGCGTGGGCGGCTGGGGCAGGGTGCAGGGAGCGGCGTGTCGGATGGCGCCGCACAGAAGCGCGCCTATGACGGGCGCGCGCAAAGGCCGTCTTCAGACGGCCACGCCCATAATTCGGTCGCGCGTTGCTTGGCGGCGCGTGGCGGCACACCAGCGCATGGACGCCATCAACGGCTTTGATTGGGGCCTGGACCTCTGCATGACTCCAATTCTAACGACTGACCGAGCCGATGACCGCTAGCCTGATAACCCGGATTCGGCCCTTGCCGGCTGCCCTGCTCTGCCTGGCCAGCTCAGGTGCTGCGGCGCTCGAGGCCGATCCGGTTCCCGCTGATACCGCGCCCACGGCTTGGGAAGGCGCCATCGGCCTGATTGCCTCGTACCGGCCCGAGTACCAAGGCGGCGACAAGGCGCGCTTCAAAGTCACGCCGGCGCTGTTCCTGCGCTACGGGCGCCTGACGGTCACCAACGCCAGCGGCTTCGCCACCCGCCGCGCCGACGATGTGGCGCGCGGCTTGGCGCTGGATCTCGTGCAGGGTGATCGCCTGCGCGTCAATGCCGCCCTGCGCGTCGATGCCGGCCGCAGCGAGGCCACCAGCAGCGAGCTGACCGGCATGGGCGACATCAAACCCACGGTGCGGGTTCGGGTCAATGCCTCCTACCGGCTCGACGGGCCGTGGCGCGTGGGCATGGCCTGGAACGCCGACCTGCTGGGCCGCGGCGGCGGCAATGGTGGCGACCTGGGCGTCGTCTGGGAGCATCGCCCCACGGCGAAGACCGTGCTGACCGTGGGCGCCAGCCTGTCGGTCGCAGGCGACCGCTTCATGCAGACCTATTACGGCGTCAGCGAGGCGCAGGCCGCGCGCAGCGGCTATCCGGTGTACACGCCGGGCTCGGGGCTGCGCGACATGTCGATCAACACCAATCTGCGCCACGACATCGGCGAGGACTGGATCGTTCTGGCCGGCGCCGGCACCTCGCGCCTGCTCGGGCCGGCGGCCGCCAGCCCGCTCACGCACAGCCGCAGCGGCTGGGGCGTCAATGCCGGCTTTGCCCGGCGCTTCTAGTTCAGCGCCGGCACGGCGGCCAGCCAGGCCCGCGCATCGGCGGTGTCACGAGCGATGCCTTCGCGCAGCTCATTCATCGACGCGTAGTGCCGCTCGTCGTGCAGCTTGTGCAGCAGTTCGACGCGCAGCACAAGGCCGTAGCCGCCTTCCAATCCCAGGGCGGCGGGCCAATCCAGGCAGTGCACCTCGAGCAGCACGCGGCCCGCGTCCTCGACGGTGGGCCGCACGCCGAGGCTGGCCACGCCAGGCAGCGCCGTGTTGCCCAGGCCGTGCACGCGCACGACGAAGATGCCCATGGCTGCCGGCCGCGGGTGCTTGAGGCGGATGTTGAGGGTGCGAAAGCCGAGCTCGCGGCCGAGCTTGCGGCCATGCACGACGTGGCCGCTGATGCTGTAGCGCCGGCCCAGCAACGCCTGGGCGCGCGGCATGTCGCCAGCGGCCAGCGCCTCGCGCACCGCCGAGCTCGACACGCGCAAGCCGTGCACCTCGTAGCTCATCATGCGTGCCACGTCAAAGCCGGCGTCGGCGCCTGCCGCGTCCAGCATGGCGTAGTTGCCGGCGCGCCGGGCGCCGAAGTTGAAATCGTCGCCCACCAGCACGTAGCGGGCGCGCAGGCCACGCACCAGCACCTCGTCGATGAAGGCTTGCGGCGACAGGGCCGCAAAGCGCTCGTCGAAGCGCACGACCACGGCGTGGTCGATGCCGCAGCGCTCGAGCTCGGCCAGCTTGTCGCGCAGCGTGGCGATGCGTGCCGGTGCGGTTTCGGGCCTGCCGGCCTTGCGCGCGAAGTGGTCGCGAGGATGCGGCTCGAAACTCAGCACGCACGAGGGCACGCCGCGGTGCCGCGCTTCGTTGATCAGCAGCGCCAGCATGGCCTGGTGGCCGCGGTGCACGCCGTCGAAGTTGCCTATCGTGACGGCGCAGCCCGGCACGCCGTCTGCGAGGGTGACGGCGCAGCCCGGCACGCCGAGCTTGAAACCGCGATGGATGCGCATGGCGGCTGATTATCCCGGCGGCAGTTGCAGCAGCCGGCGATACAGCGCGAGGTAGTCGGCCGCTGCGCGGTCCCAGTCGAACTGCGCTGCGTGCGCTCGGATGGCGTCAGCACGGCCGGGCTCGGCCTGGCGGCGCAGACCCTGCTCAATCACGCGCTTCATCGTGCTGGGGTCGAAGTCGTCGAAGTAGTCGGCCGCATCGCCGCCGATCTCGGGCAGACAGGTGCGCCGCGCCAGGAACACCGGCTTGCCGAAGTGCATGGCCTCGATCGGCGGCAGGCCGAAGCCTTCGGTGAGCGACGGAAAGAGGAAACCGGTGCAGTGAGCGTAGGCCCAGGCCTTCTGCTCGTCGCTGATGCCGAGGTGAAACTCGACATTCGGCAGGCGCACCGTCGCGCGCAGGTGCTTGGCGTCGTCGCTGGGTGGGCCGCAGAGCACGAAGCGCATCTCGGGCCAGACGCGGGCCAACTCGATGAGGGCCTGCGGGTTCTTCGACCTCGACATGCGGCTGAGGTGGAAGAGGAAGGGCCGCGCATCGTCGGCCACCCAGCCGTCCAACGGCCGCCGCGGCGCCGCCACAAAGCTGCGCGCCCCGTTGTAGATCACCTCGATCGGGCCGCTCCAGTCCAGATGGCGCCGCACGTCTGCGGCGGTGTGGCGGCTGATCGCCACCATCACATCCGTGCGCCGCGCCAGTGCCAGCGTGCGCCGCTGGTGGCGCCATGCCGAGAAGGCGTTGCGGCCGTAGAGATAGTTCAGGTCGTGCACCGTGGCGACGCGCACGCCGGTGCCGGCAGGCGGCAGCGTCTTGTTGAGCTGGTGCAGCGAATGCCACAGCGCGTAGGGCTGCGGCTGGTGGTGGCGCAGGCGCTGCCAGCGTGTCACCGGCAGATAGCCCACGTCGGCACCGAACAGGCCGCGCAGCTTGTCGCGCAGGTGGAAGTCGATCGCGATGCCGTATTGCGCGCGCCAGGCCGGCGCCTGCGCCGCGATGCGCTGGCCGATCTGCAACGCGAACTCGCCCAGCCCGTCGTGCAGTGCGCCGATGTTGCCCAGACTGATGCCGATGCGGCTTGCTCTCATCGGCGACGAGTGTAGTCAGCGGCACGACCGCAGCCGGCTGGCACAATCTGACCGCATGAACCGGCTCCCGATGGCCCAGGTGACCTTGTGTGCGGTGGACACCCGCGCACCGGCGCTCGCCGTGCAGTCGCTGTTGCGCTCGATGGACCACGTCGACTTCGCGCGCGTCGTGCTGTTCACCAACGGCTGGACGCCCAAGCGCGTGCTGCCCGGCATCGAACTCGTCGACATCGATCCGATTGAATCGGGCGCGGCGTACTCGAACTTCGTGATGCGCAAGCTGCCGTACTACATCCGCACTTCGCACGCCCTGATCACGCAGTGGGACGGCTTTGTCGTCAACCCGGCAGCCTGGACGCCGGAGTTCCTGGTGCACGACTACATCGGCGCCGTGTGGCCCGACCAACCCCAGGGCCGCAGCGTCGGAAACGGCGGGTTTTCGTTGCGCTCGCGCCGCTTTCTGCGTGCCTGCCTGGACCCGCGCCTCACCGAAGAGCATCCGGAGGACGAGGTGCTCTGCCGCAATCAACGTGAATTTCTCGAGCGCGAGCATGGCATCAGCTTTGCGCCGCCCGCCTTGGCGCGCCACTTCTCGTTCGAGAACGAATCGCCCGCCGGAGCGACCTTCGGCTTCCACGGCCCCTACCACCTGCCGCGCTTCTTGAACGAGGTCGATCTGGCACGCTGGCTGGTCGAGATGCCCGACGAATTCTTCCGCAGCCGCGATGCCCGCCGCCTGGCGCGCTCGATGCTCACGCACCGCATGCCGGTGGGCGCGCAGCGTCTGTTGGCGCGCCGCCGTGCGGCCGGCATGGACGACGGCAAGACGCGTTTGCTGTCGCTGATGGCCGACGCGATGGCCGCTCTTCATCTCGGAAAGCAATGAGCCGCTGGGCCGCTCCCAAGGCGAATACCGCAGTGCGCAGCACGAAGGCCTACTTGTGACCCGTCATCTCGATCTCGGCTGCGGCCCCGTGCCGCGCAATCCCTACGGCCGTGACGAGATGTTCGGCGTCGACCTTTCCGGCAGCACCGAGGGCGGTGCGATCCGCCGCGCCAACCTGGTGACGCAGCCGATCCCTTTCGACACCGACAGCTTTGAGTCGGTCTCGGCCTACGATTTTCTCGAGCACGTGCCGCGCGTCATGCTCACGCCGGACGGGCAGGACACGCGCTTTCCCTTCATCGAACTGATGAACGAGATCTGGCGCGTGCTGCGCCCGGGTGGCATGTTCTATGCCGTGACGCCGGTCTACCCCGGCAAAGCGGCGTTCCAGGACCCGACCCACGTCAACATCATGACGGTCGACACGCACACCTACTTCACGCGGCCGCAGAAGATGGCGGCGATGTACGGCTTCAGCGGCGACTTCGAGGCGCGGCGCGTGCAGCTGACGCGGCCGGATCCCAAACGCGCCTTCATCCCGCCGCCGGCCGGCTGGTGGGAACGCCTGCGCCTGGCGCACCGCATCCGCCGCGGCGCCTGTGGCCACCTGATCTGGGAGTTCGAGGCCGTGAAGGGTGCTGGCCATGAGGGTGCTGGCCATGAGGGCGCTGCCGCGAAATGAGACTGCTGGCAATCGCCGGCAATATTGACGCGACCATCGCCGACATCCGGCTGCGCACGCCGCTTGCAGCGTGGGTGCAGCGCGAGGGTGGATCGCTGACGCTGCGCTCCTTCCACGATTGCACGCGCGCCGACCTGGCCGGCGCCGATGTGCTGATCGTGCAGCGTGGTGCCTCGCCGCGCGCCCTGCGTCTGCAGCAGGCGATGCGCGCGCGGGGCGGGGTGGTGATCTACGAGATCGACGATCTGCTGACCGAGGTTGCGCCACACATCACGCAGCATGCCGCCACGCGAGCGGCCTTGCCGTGGCTGCGCCGCTGCCTGGCGCAGTGCGAGCTGGTGACCGTATCGACCGCGCGCCTGGGTCGCGAGCTGGGCCTGGCAAACGCCTTCGAGGTGCCCAACTGCGCTGAAGACAGCTTCGATGCGCCGCTACCGATACAGCAGGACGGCGCGCCGCCGACGCTGCTGTTTGCGTCGTCCGACCGGCTGGCGACACCCTTCATCTACCCGGCGCTGCGCGAGCTGCTGGCGGCGCAGCCGGGCGTGCGCCTCGTCGTCGTCGGGCCGCCAGCGGCCGACTTCGCGGCCGCTGGCCTGGCCGTGCAAGCCGAACCGTTGCGGCCGCGCGCCGCGTTCATCGCCTTCGCGCGCTCGCTGCCCAACGTGTTGGCGGTGATACCGCTCGAGGACACGCGCTTTGCGGCCTGCAAGAGCGCGGTCAAGTGGTTCGACTACGCGGCGGCCGGCATCCCGGCGGTGTGTTCAGACGTCAGTCCGTACCGCGAGGTGATCGAGCCCGGCCGCACCGCGGTCTTGGTGCCCAACGAATCTGCGGCCTGGGCGCAAGCACTGATGAGCTTGGTCGCCGATGCACCCGCGCGGCAGGCGCTGGGCGATGCAGCGCGTGCGGCCGTGCGCGAACGCCACACGCTGGCCCAGAGTGCGGCCGCGTGGCGGCAGGCCATCGAGCGGGCCCTGGCGCAGCGAGCGGCCCGTCCACCGCAGGCGCCTGGGCTGGCCTGGCAAGTGGCCGATGCGGCGTTGCGCCTGGCGGAAGGCGCGGTGCTGCGGCTGCGCGCCATCAACCGGGCGCGGCTGGCCCGCCGACCGCGGCGCTGAGCGCCGCGCGCTCGTCGGCCGAGAGCCAGCGCCAGCCACCCGCAGGCAGATCGGCCGGCAGCGCCAGCGGGCCAAAGTGGCTGCGGTGCAGGGTCTCCACCCGGTTGCCCACCGCCGCCACCATGCGCTTG
>JANPMR010000612.1:0-4504 GCA_031427055.1 Rubrivivax sp. | reverse complement strand
TGCAGGCCGGCCGGGGTGTCCAGCACCACGTGCGTGGTGCCCTTGGGCGGGCGCACCAGGGCGTCGGCCTGGACATCCCAGCCGCGGATGGCGGGCAGCGCCGGCACCACGGTGTTGCGCAGCGCCAGCCATTGACGGGCCGACTGCTGGCGGTCGATGTCGCCCAGCATCACCGCATGGCCGGCGGCCGCCAGACAGCCCGCGACGTGGGTGGCCAGCGTGCTCTTGCCCACGCCGCCCTTGGGATTGGCGACCACGATCACCGGCATGTTGCGCTCCTGTCCTGGTGCAGTTCAGCCAGGGTTTGTCGGGTATGGTAGCGGCGCCGCCCGGGCTGACTGCCGGGGCAAACCCACGCGCCGCCCCGCCGGACCGTTGCATGGCCGAGATCCTCGTCATCGCCGCCCACCCCCAGCTCGAGCATTCGCGGGCCACCTTCGCCTTGATGGAAGCCGCGGCGCGCGCCGCGCCGGGGCGCATCGAGGTCTGCGACCTGTACGCGCTGTACCCCGACTACTTCATCGACGTCGCCGCCGAGCAGGCCCGCCTCAAGGACGCCCGGCTGCTGGTCTGGCTGCACCCGGTGCAGTGGTACTCGATGCCGCCGCTGCTCAAGCTTTGGCTCGACGAGGTCTTTGCCTTCGGCTGGGCCTACGGGCCCGGCGGTACGGCGCTGGCGGGCAAGGACCTGTGGCTGGCAGCCTCGACCGGCGGCCCCGAGACGTCGTACCGGCCGGATGGCCACAACCGCTACTTCTTCGACGCTTTCTTGCACCCCTGCGAGCAGACCGCGGCACTGTGCGGCATGCGCTGGTTGCCGCCCCTGGTGCTGCACGGCGCGCACCGCGTCGACGAGGCCACGCTGGCGGCGCATGCCGGGCTCTTTGCCGAACGCCTGCGCACCTGGCCGCAGTGGCCCGAGCTCGCAGACCTGGAAGTCGCCGCGCCGTGCGAGGTGCCGGCCGACGCCCGGCCTGACACCTGACATGGCCATCGAGAACGCCACCCCCTGGCTGCAGGCCAGCCTGGTCTACCTGGGCGCCGCCGTGGTGGCCGTGCCGCTGGCGCGCCTGCTGGGCCTGGGTTCGATCATTGGCTACCTGGGCGCCGGCATCGCCATCGGGCCTTTCGGGCTGGCGCTGGTGACCGACCCGCAGGCCATGCTGCACTTTGCCGAGTTCGGCGTCGTGCTGATGCTGTTCCTGGTGGGGCTGGAGCTCGAACCGCGCCGCCTGTGGTCGCTGCGTCGGCCGATCTTTGGCTGGGGCAGCGTGCAGCTCTTCGGCTCGGCGGCGCTGGTGCTGGGTGTGGGCGTGGCCGCGGGGCTGGACTGGCGGCTGGCGCTGGTGGCCGGCCTGGGCCTGGGCATGAGCAGCACGGCCATCGGCCTGGGCGTGCTGGCCGAGCGCAACATGATGGCCACCACCGCCGGCCAGAGCGTGCTCAGCGTGGCGCTGCTGCAGGACATCGCGGCCATTCCCATCCTGGCCCTCGTGCCGCTGCTGGCGGTGGGCGGCGCGGCCGGCGACGGCAGCGGCTGGCTGGGCGCGGCCAAGGCCTTCGGCGTCATCGCCGCCATCATCCTGGGCGGCCGCTTGCTGCTGCGCCCGGCCCTGCGCTGGATTGCGCGCAGCGACACGCCCGAGATCTTTACCGCCGCCGCGCTGCTGCTGGTGGTGGCCACCGCGGCGCTGATGCAGAGCGTGGGCCTTTCGATGGCGCTGGGCGCCTTCCTGGCCGGCGTGCTGCTGGCCGAGAGCGAGTACCGGCGCGAGCTGGAGACCGACCTCGAGCCCTTCAAGGGCCTGCTGCTCGGCCTGTTCTTCATCGCCGTGGGCATGAGCATCGACTTCGGTGCCGTGCTGGCCCAACCGGCCTTGGTGGCGGCCATCGTGGCCGGCTTTCTGGTCGTCAAGGCGCTGGTGCTGTGGGCCATGGCGCGCACGATGCCCTTGCCGCTGGTCGAGCGGCCGGTGTTCGTGATCCTGCTGGCCCAGGGTGGCGAGTTCGGCTTCGTGGTCTTCCAGGCCGCCGCCGGTGCCGGCGTCATCAACGCCCAGGCCTCGTCGCTGCTGGTGGCCGGGGTGGCCATCTCGATGCTGCTCACGCCGCTGCTGCTGGTGCTGGCCGACCGTGTGCTCGCACCGCGGCTGGCGTCGCACGCGGCCGCGCACGGCGACGGCCCCAAGTTCGACGAGATCAACGAGCCGCAGCACGCGCCGATCCTCATCTGCGGCTTCGGCCGCTACGGCCAGATCATCGGCCGCCTGATCAACGCCAACGGCCTGTCGGCCACGGTGCTGGATCACAGCGCCGAGCAGGTGGCCGGCGTGCGCCTGTTTGGCTGGCCCGCCTTCTATGGCGACGCCACGCGCCTGGACCTGCTGCGCGTGGCCGGCGCCGAACACGCGCGGGTCATCGTGGTGGCCATCGACGACGTCGAGCAGAGCCTGGAAGTGGTGGACATCGTGCAGGCGCACTTTGCGCAGGCCACGCTCGTGGTGCGGGCACGCAACGCCACCCACTGGTACGGCCTGCACAAGCGCGGCGTGCAGCACATCGAGCGCGAGACCCTCGACTCGGCACTGATGAGCGGGCGCAGCGTGCTCGAACTGATGGGCATGGAACGCCACGCCGCGCGCACCCAGGCGCTGCGCTTTCGCCGCCACACGCTCGATCTGCTCGAACAGACCGCGCCACACCAGGGCGACGAGAAAAAGCTGGTGTCGATATCCATGCAGGGCCGGCGCGAGCTCGAGGACATGTGGTCGCGCGAGCGGGCCGAACGTCAAGACCAGAAGGCGCGCCGTGGCGAGGGCTTCAGCACCCGGCCGCGCGATGGCGAGTAGCGCTCAGCTCAGCCCGTCCCACAACAGCTTGGTGCCGCTCAGGCCCATGCACAGGTAAGCCACGCGGTAGAACCAGGTCGCGCTGACGTAGCGCGTCATGCGCACGCCGGCCCACACGCCCAGCGGCGCCAGCGGCAGCAGCAGCGCCGAGGTGGCCAGGTTGCGCAGGTCGATGAGGCCCAGCCAGCGCGAGGGCATCGCCCCGCTTGCACTGTCAGCCGGCGCGCGCTGCGCCCACATCCGCAACAGCTGCTGCACAAGAAAGGCCAGCGTCAGCGCACCGACGATGCCGGACACCGCCTTCGTCGACAACAAGCCGAAGCACAGCGTGCCGATGGCAATGCCCACCAGCCCGCTGGGCACCAGGGCGCGCACCAGCACCGGGTCGCGCTCGCGCCACAGCTTTTGCAGCCCGGTGGCGTCCATCGCCATCAGCAGCGGCAGCATGATGGCCGCGGCCTGTGGCACGGGCAGGGTGAGCGCGATCATCGGCGTGGCCAGCGAGCCCAGGCCGCTCGCGAAGCCGCTCTTGGACAGCCCGGTCACCAGCACCGCGGGCACCGCCACCGCCCAGAACCAGGGGTCGGTGACGACCGCGCTGGTGTCAAGCAAGCGTGCAGGCCTCGGCGAAGCTCAGGCGCGGGCTGCGCGGCAGCACCTTGGCCGGATCGCCATGGCCGATCGTGCAGACGAAGTTGGTCTTGACGGCAGTGCCGGCCCAGAAGGCGGCGTCCAGCGCCGCGGCGTCGAAGCCGCTCATCGCGCCACAACCCAGGCCCAGCGCGCGCGCGGCCATGATCAGATAGGCGCCCTGCAGGCTGCTGTTGCGAAAGGCCGTGGCCTCGATGTGCGCCGGCTTGCCCACGAACCACGCGCGCGCGTCGGTGTGCGGAAATAGCTGCGGCAGTTTTTCGAAGAACGCCATGTCCATGCCGATGATGACGGTGACCGGCGCCTGCTGCACCTTGGCCTGGTTGCCCGGCGCCATGCAGGGCACCAAGCGCGCCTTGGCCTGCGCGCTGCGCACGAAGATGAAACGCGCCGGGCTGCAGTTGGCCGAGGTCGGGCCCCACTTCAGCAATTCGTACAGGGCCTGCAATTGCTCGTCGGGCACCGCGGTGTCGAGGTAGCCGTTCTGGGTGCGGGCTTCGGTGAAGAGTTGTTCAGTCGTGATGTTCATCGGGGGGTGTGGGTCATCGAAGTGGCGCAAGGACCGACAATTCTCGGATGTTCCAGCCCTCCCAGTCCGACGTGCGGCGATTCTTCTGCGCCGCCCACGCCCGCCAGCGCGCCGGCGCGCCGCTCGACCCGATGCAGACGATCGCCGCGCGCTGGATCAGCGAACACCCCGAGTACGACGGCGACCTGGCCAACGAAGAAGCGGCCGTGGCCGCGATCTACACCGTCGAAGAAGGCCGCACCAACCCCTTCCTGCACCTGTCCATGCACCTGTCCATCGCCGAGCAAGTGGCCATCGACCAGCCCACCGGCATCCGCCAGGCGGTGGACCTGCTGGCGGCCAAGCGCAACTCGCTGCACGAGGCCCACCACGAGGTGATGGAGTGCCTGGGCGAGATGATCTGGGCCAGCCAGCGCAGCGGCCTGCCGCCCGATGGCCAGGCCTACATCGAGGCGGTGCGGCGGCGGGCGACGCG
>JANPMR010000611.1:0-2631 GCA_031427055.1 Rubrivivax sp. | reverse complement strand
CGCCTGGCCACCGTGCTCACGCAATGGGAGCAAGACCTGCGCGCCGTGCACGACACCGGCGCCGTGCCCGCGCTGGCCTTCGACGGCCAGGCCCTGCGCCTGACGCGCCGCGTCGACGGCGGCGTGGCCATGGTGGCCTGGTCCGTGCGCGGCGGCCTCTGGCAGCGCTGGGCCAGCCCGGCGCAGGTGCGCGCAGGCGACCTGCAGGAAGCGTGGCTGCGCAGCCAGCAGCTCCTGGGCAGCGAGGCCGGCCACGTCACGGTGGCCGACGCGGCCAGCGAGTGGCAGATCTACTTCCATCGCGGCAACGAGTGGAGCAACGCGCAGTCCACCGGCGACGTGGCGCCGGCACCGGCCACGCCGGCCACCGGGCCCCCAGCGGTGCCCGCGCGCGAGACCTTGCCCAACGCGGTTCGCGTGGTCGTCACGCTGGACGGCCGCAAGCTCACGCGCGACATCGCGCTCGGCCCGGGGGGCGCGTGATGCGCTTGAGGCGCCGCAGCGTGCCCCGACCGGCCCGTGCCCAGCGCGGCGCGGCACTGCTGCTGGCCATGATCATCGTCGTGCTCGTCGTCACGGCCACCGCCGGCATGGTGTGGCAGCAGACGCGCGCCGTCAGCATCGAGAGCGCCGAGCGCGCGCGCACGCAGGCGGCGTGGATCCTCAACGGCGCGCTCGACTGGGCGCGGCTGATCCTGCGCGAAGACCAGCGCGACAGCCAGCAGCGCGGCGCGCCCTACGACTCGCTCGATGAACCCTGGGCCACGCCGCTGGCCGAGGCGCGCTTGTCCACCTTTCTGGCCGCCGACCAGGACAACAACGCCGACAGCGGGCCCGAGGCCTTCATCTCGGGCAGCATCGTCGACGTGCAATCGCGCTTCAACCTCTTCGGCGTGGTCGACGACGCCGGCAAGCCGGTGCCGGCGCAACTGGCGGCGCTGGAGCGTCTGTGCAGCCTGGCCGGCACGGCATCCGACACCGCCGGCCGCATCGCGCAGGCGCTGCGCGCCACCCGCCCGGCCACTGGCGACGAGGGCCCGCGCGGCGCGCCCTTGCGGCCCTCGCGCCTGGCCGATCTGGCCTGGGCCGGCATCGAGGCGGCCACCCTGGCGCAGCTCGAGCCCTATGTCGAGCTGCTGCCGGTGGCCACGCCGGTCAACGCCAACACCGCGTCGCGCGAAGTGCTGATGGCCGCCATCGATGGCATCGACCTCGGCACCGCAGAGCGCCTGGTGCAGCGGCGCCAGCGCAAGGCCTTCCGGCAGATCGAGGATATGCGCGCCGACTTGCCGCCCACGACGGTGCTCGAGCCCGCGCGCATCGGTGTCGGCTCGAACTACTTCGAGGTTGCCGGGCGCTTGCGGCTGGAAGACCGCGTGCTCGAAGAACGCTCGCTGCTGGTGCGGCGCGAGAACCGCGTCGACGTGTTGCGCCGCGAGCGCCGCAGCTTCTCGGCCGGCGGCGGCTGAGCCTGCATGTTTGACGGCGAGAATAGGCCTCTTCTCAGCTTCAGCCCCGCTACCCGGCCCGTCGCATGTCCGTTCTCGTGATCCAGCTTCCGCCCCGCGACCGGCTTGGCCCGCGCGTTCCGGGCCAAGAGCCCGCCAGCGGCCTGCATCTGCCGCAAGAGTGGGACTTCTGCTTCAGCGTCGATGGCCGCAGCGTGGCGCAGTCCGGCCGCGCCATGCCGGCCCTGCTGCCGCGCGCCGACGACGCTGTGCTCGTGCTGGCCGATGCCGATGTCAGCTGGCACCGCGTGAACGTGCCCAAGGCGCCCTCGGCGCGCTTGCGCGCGGCGCTGGCCGGCGTCATGGAAGAAGCGCTGCTCGACGACGACGAGGCAGTGCACATCGCGCTTGCGCCCGACGCCGCGCCGGGCCGCGAAGGCTGGGTCGCGGTGACGCACCGGCCGCGCTTGGCTGGCGCGCTGGCGGCGCTCGAATCGGCGGGGCTCAGTGTGCGCCGCGTCGTGCCGTCCAGCCTGCCGGCCCATGCGTCCGCCAGCGCGCGCGGACATTTCTTTGCCGACGCCGATGGCGACGATGCGGCCCCCTGGCTGGCCTTGACGCGCGCCGACGGCGTGGCCTGCGTGCGCTTGAGTGGCGCGCTGGCCCGCGCCCTGCAGCCGGCCGATGGCGAGAGCGCCGTGCGCTGGAGCGCCACGCCGGCCGCCGCCGCCGCGGCCGAGCACTGGCTGGGCGCCGCGGTGCCGCTGCTGGGCGAGGCCGAGCGCGCGCTCGAAGCCGTCCAAGGCAGCGCCAATCTGCGGCAGTTTGACCTTGCCGCGCAGACCCGCGGCACACGCCGGCTGGCCGAGTTCGGCCGGCGCATGCTGGGCCGCGATTGGCGCCCTGTGCGCTGGGGCCTGGCCGGCCTGGTGGCCGTGCAGCTGATCGGCCTCAACGTCCACGCCTGGCAGCAACGCCAGGCCGCTGCGGCCAAGCGAGACGCGATGACGGCGCTGCTGCGCAGTGCCCACCCCGGCGTGCGTGCCGTGCTCGACGCTCCGCTGCAGATGGAGCGCGAGACCGACCGCCTGCGCGCCGCCGCTGGCCGGCCCGGCGATGCCGACTTCGAGGCCCTGCTGGCCGGCGCCGCAGCCGCTTGGCCGGATGCGCAGGGGCCCGTGCC
>JANPMR010000610.1:0-5207 GCA_031427055.1 Rubrivivax sp. | reverse complement strand
CTACGGCATGTTCCTGCAGAGCGTGATGGTGGCGGCGCGCGGCCGCGGCCTGGACACCTGTCCGCAGGCGGCCTTCACGCAGTTCCATCGCGTCATCGCGGCGCAACTGGGGCTGCCCGACACCGAGATGGTGGTCTGTGGTATGTCGCTGGGCCATGCCGACCCTGTGGCCGTTGAGAACACCCTCGTCACCGAACGAGAACCCGTCTCAGGGTTTGTCCGTTTCCACAACTAGGGTTGCGATCAGCGTCGCCCACCGAGAGCGATTCCTAGAATGGGCCACTGGAGGACGATGGATCATGAGACACGCGCTGCGGGCCGCGGCCCTGCTGCTTCTGGCGGCGCCCGGCGTGGCCTTGGCCGCGGGCGGCGGTGAGTTCGCCGGCCCGCACATCGGACCGGTGCCGCTGGAGTTCATCTTCTTCGCCTGCGTGCTGGCCGGCGTGGCGATGTTCCACACCTACACGCTGCGCATCGCGCTGGGCGGCGCGATCTTCATCGCGCTGTACAAGATCGCGTTGTCGCCGTTCAAGACCGGTGCTGGCGTGGCCGGGTTCGCGGCGCACATGGGACACGAGTGGGTGATCCTGAGCAACCTGCTGCTGCTCTTACTGGGATTCGCCATGCTGGCCGACCTGTTCGAGAAGAGCTCGGTGCCGGCGGTGATGCCGCGCTACCTGCCCGACGACTGGAAGGGCAGCTTCGTGTTGCTGGTGATGGTGTTCGTGCTGAGCTCGTTTCTCGACAACATTGCCGCCGCCCTGATCGGCGGCGCCGTGGCGCGCACCGTGTTCAAGGGCCGCGTGCACATCGGCTACCTCGCCGCCATCGTGGCGGCATCCAATGCCGGCGGCGCCGGCAGCGTGGTCGGCGACACCACCACCACCATGATGTGGATTGCCGGCGTGCATCCGGTCGAGGTGCTCGAGGCCTTCATCGCGTCGGGCGTGGCGCTGGTCGTCTGCGGCATTCCGGCCGCGCTCAAGCAGCACGACTACCAGCCGATCCAGCGCGACGCCGACGCGGGCGTGCGGATCGACTGGGTGCGGGTCGGCATCGTGATCTTCATCCTGGCCGCGGCCATCGTCGTCAACGTGCTCATCAACACGCGATTCGCCGCGCATGCCGACCGCCTGCCCTTCCTGGGCGCGGCGGTGTGGCTGGCGATCGGCGCCACCGCGATGTGGCGCACGCCGAACTGGGGCTTGCTGCCCGCCGCCACCAAGGGCTCGGTCTTCCTGCTCTCGCTGGTCCTGTGCGCGTCGATGATGCCGGTGGAACACCTGCCGGCGGCGTCATGGCAGACGGCGCTGGGCCTGGGCTTTTTGTCGGCAGTGTTCGACAACATCCCGCTCACCGCGCTGGCGCTCAAGCAGGGCGGCTATGACTGGGGCTTCCTGGCCTACGCGGTGGGCTTTGGCGGCTCGATGATCTGGTTTGGCTCGTCGGCCGGGGTGGCCTTGTCCAGCCAGTTCCCCGAGGCGCGCTCGGTGGTGCTGTGGCTGCGCCACGGCTGGCCTGTGGCGGTGGCCTATGTGGTGGGCTTCTTCGTCATGCTGGCGCTGATCGGCTTCAACCCGGGCTCGCAGCTCAAGGGCAGCGCGGCGACGGTGCCGGCCGCAGCGGCAGCAGCAGCCTCTGCGGCGGGGCGCTAAGGCCATGTCGCAGCAGAGTGTGCTGGTCGCGCGCGCGGTGTTCCCGCAGGTGGTGGATCGCCTGCGCGCCCACTTCGCGGTTGATGACAACCCGCAGGACATCATCCTGTCCAAGCCCGCGCTGATCGCCCGGCTGCAGGGCAAGGCCGGCGCCTTCACCACCGGCAGCGAGCGCATTGACGCCGAGGTGCTGGCCGCCTGCCCGCAACTGCGCGTGGTGGCCAACATGGCGGTGGGTTACAACAACTTCGACATCGAGGCCTGCAACGCGCACGGCGTGCTGGCCACCAACACGCCAGACGTGCTGACCGAGACGACGGCCGACTTCGGCTTCGCGCTGATGATGGCCGCGGCGCGCCGCATGGCCGAGAGCGAACACTTCTTGCGCCGCGGCGAGTGGTCGCGCTGGGCCTACGACATGTTCACGGGTAGCGACGTGCACGGCGCCACGCTGGGCATCCTGGGCATGGGGCGCATCGGCCAGGCGATCGCGCGGCGTGGCGCGCTGGGCTTCGGCATGAAGGTGATCTATCACAACCGCAGCCGTCTCGCCCCCGAGCAAGAGGCACCCATCAGCGCCCGTTACGTCGACAAGCCCACGCTGCTGGCGCAGGCCGACCACCTTGTGTTGGTGCTGCCGTACTCTGCCGCCAGCCACCATGCCATCGGCGCGGCCGAGCTGGCGCTGATGAAGCCCACGGCCACGCTGACGAACGTGGCACGCGGTGGCATCGTCGACGACGCCGCACTGGCCGTGGCCCTGCGCGCGCGGCGCATCGCCGCCGCAGCGCTCGACGTCTTCGAGGGCGAGCCCAGTGTGCACCCCGATCTGCTGACCTTGCCCAACGTCGTGCTCACGCCGCACATCGCCAGTGCCACGGTGGCCACGCGGCGCGCCATGGCCGACCTGGCAGCCGACAACCTGATCGCCGCGCTCACCGGCGGCACGCCGCCGACGCCCATCAACGCAGCCGGCTTGCAGCGCCGCACCTGAGACAATCACGGGCATATGCCCGACTGGATTGTCCCCGCGCTGCTGGCGCTGAACCTGCTCCTGCTGCTGTACCTGGCCTTGCGTCGCAGCGGCGACCAGACCGCGGCGCAGATTGATCGGCTGGAGCGCGAATTGCGCGACGAGCTCGGCCGTCAAGGCCAGGGCACGCGCGGCGATCTCGCCACCTTCCAGCAGATGCTGCTGGCGCAGAGCGGCGACGTGGCACGCACGCAGAACGAACAGATCGACAGCTTCCGCACGCAACTGGCGGCGATGCAGCAGCAGACCGAGAGTGCGCTGCGCCGCTTCAGCGACACCTTGACCGAGCAACTGCGCTTGCTGTCCGAGGCCAACGAGCGCCGCCAGGGCGAGATGCGCCAGGCCGTCGAGACGCGCTTGCTGGCGCTGCAGGACGGCAACGAGAAGAAGCTCGAACAGATGCGCGCCACCGTTGACGAGAAACTGCACGCCACGCTCGAGCTGCGCCTGGGCGAGAGCTTCAAGCAGGTGGCCGACCGCCTGGAGCAGGTGCACAAGGGCCTGGGCGAAATGCAGACGCTGGCGCGCGATGTGGGCGCGCTCAACCGCGTGCTGACCAACGTCAAGACGCGCGGCGTGTTCGGCGAAGTGCAGCTTGCGGGCCTGCTCGAGCAGGTGTTCACGCCCGAGCAGTACGCCACCAACATCGCCACCGTGCCGGGCAGCGGCGACCGCGTCGAATTTGCGATCCGTTTGCCCGGGCGCAGCGCCGGGCGTGCCGACGACGCGCCGCTGTGGCTGCCGATCGACGCCAAGTTTCCGCGTGAGGACTACGAACGCCTGCTCGACGCCAGCGAGCGTGCCGACGCGCCGGCGATGGAGATTGCCGCCAAGGCCATCGAGACACGCTTGCGGCTCGAGGCCAAGACCATCCGCGAGAAGTACGTCTCGCCGCCGCACACCACCGACTTCGCCATCCTCTTCGTGCCCACCGAAGGCTTGTACGCCGAGGCGCTGCGCCGGCCCGGCCTGGCCGAGGCGCTGCAGCGCGAGCACAAGGTGATGCTGGCGGGCCCGACCACGCTGTTGGCGTTGCTCAACAGCCTGCAGATGGGCTTTCGCACCTTGGCGCTCGAGAAGCGATCGGCCGAGGTCTGGGACGTGCTGGGCGCGGTGAAGACCGAGTTCGGCAAGTTTGGCGAGGTGCTGGCCAAGACCAAGAAGAAGCTCGAGGAAGCCAGCAACACCATCGACCAGGCCGAAGTGCGCACGCGTGCCATGGCCCGGCAATTGCGCAGCGTCGAGGCCATGACCGACACGCGCGCCGCGCAACTGCTGCCCGGCCTGACGCCCGAGGCCGCCGACGACGACGCGGATGTCTGAACCCGTGACGCGGCGCAACGCCGCCGGCACCGGCCGCGTGCTGGCCGCGCTGATCGTTGGGCAACTCGGCATGCACTCGGCGATGGCCGGCCTGCGCATGGCAGCGCCGCTGCAGCTCCTTCGCGAGGGCTACAGCGCCTGGACCGTGGGCTTGCTGCTGGCGCTGTTTGCGGCGGCGCCAGTGCTGTTGGCGCTGCACGCCGGGCGGCTGGCCGACCGCCTGGGATACCACCGCCCGGTGCACATCGCCGTGGTGCTGACCCTCAGCGGCGCGCTGCTGGCGCTGGGCTCGACCTTCGTCGCGGGCGACTGGCACTTTGCGCTGCTCTGCATCGCCGCAATGGCCACCGGCGCCGGCACGAACATGGGCATGCTGACCATCCAGCGCACCGCCGGGCTGGCGGCGCAAGACAGCACCGAGCGCGTGCGCATCTTCAGCTGGCTGGGCGTGGCGCCGTCTTTCAGCAATGTCGTCGGCCCGGTGGCCGCGGGTTTCATGATCGACGCCTACGGTTTTCGCGCCGCCTACGCCTTGCTGCTGCTGATGCCGCTGGCCACGCTGCTGTCGGCGCGCGCCGTGCCGCGCCTGGCGCCGGCCGGGGCCCACGCCGCCGCGGCCGGCCGCAACGCCTGGAGCCTGCTGCGCGCGCCGGGCATCAAACGCTTGCTGGCTGTGAACTGGCTGCTCTCGATGTGCTGGGATGTGCACACCTTCGCCGTGCCGGTGCTGGGCTTCGAGCGCGGCTACAAGGCGGCGACCATCGGCCTCATCCTGGGCACCTTCACGCTGTCGGTCACGCTGGTGCGCATGGCCATCCCGTGGCTGGCGCATCGGCTCAGCGAAACCACCGTGCTGCGTGCAGCAATGGCCGCCACGGGTGTGGTGTTCGCGCTCTATCCGCTGGCGCCCAATGCCCTGGCAATGGGCGGCCTGGCGGCACTGCTGGGCATCACGCTGGGCAGCGTGCAGCCGATGGTGATGTCGATGCTGCACCACCTGACGCCCGACAACCGTCACGGCGAAGCGCTGGCTTTCCGGTCGATGGCGATCAACATGTCGAGCACGCTGATGCCGCTGCTCTTTGGCGCCACCGGCACGCTGGTGGGCGCCGGCGTGTTGTTCTGGGTGGTGGGCGCTGCCGTTGCCGGCGGCTCGTGGCTGGCGCGGCGCCTGCCGTCGCCGGACTGAAGCCTAG
>JANPMR010000609.1:0-3200 GCA_031427055.1 Rubrivivax sp. | reverse complement strand
CGGCGCATTGCTGCCGATGTGCGCGTCACGCCACTGTGGCGCTTGCCTGGCGCCGCACTGGGGGTCGACGTTGCCGAACTGTGGCTCAAGCTCGAGCACTTGCAGATCGGCGGCAGCTTCAAGGCCCGCGGCATGTTCAACCGCATTCGATTGGCCGCGGTGCCGGCCGCCGGTGTGGTGATTGCCTCGGGCGGCAACGCCGGCATCGCTGCCGCGGCGGCGGCGCGCGCGATGGGCATGCGCTGCGAGGTCTTTGTGCCCGAGCTGTCTTCGCCGGCCAAGCGGCAGGCGCTCGCGGATCTGGGCGCCGTCGTCCACGTGCAAGGCGCGCAGTACGTCGATGCGTTGGCCGCCTGCCTGCGTCATCAGCAATCCACTGGCGCGCTGCTCCTGCATGCCTATGACCAGACCGAGGTGGTGGTTGGCGCCGGCACGCTGGCGGCCGAGATCGAAGAGCAGGGCGGTGGCCTGCCGGACCGGCTGCTGGTCAGCGTCGGTGGCGGCGGCTTGATCGCCGGCATTGCCGCCTGGGTGGCCGGCCGTGCGCGCGTCGAGGCGCTCGAGCCGCGTGGCGCGCCCACGCTGCATGCGGCGCGCGCCGCGGGTGAGCCCGTCGACGTGGCGGTGTCGGGCCTGGCCGCAGACGCCCTGGGTGCGCGGCGCATCGGCAGCATCGCGTGGCCGATCTGCCAGCGTTTCGTGGTCGACGCCCATCTTGTCGACGACGCAGACATCGCGGCCGCGCAGCGCCAGCTCTGGGCGGATCTGCGGCTGGCCGTCGAGCCCGCCGCCGCGCTGCCGCTGGCCGCGCTGCGCAGCGGCGTCGTGCGGCCTGGGCGGCATGAGCGTGTCGCGCTGGTGCTGTGCGGTGCCAACCTCGATCCGGCCACGCTGGCCTGAGTTTCAACGCGTCCGCAAGGAGAGCACGATGCCATTGGCCCAGCCTGCCGCGCGCGACGACGATCTGGCGGCACGCTACACCCAGATCCGCGCCCTCATGCCAGGCCTCATGCAGCCGCTGTCCGAGGCCGACTGCCAGGCGCAGTCGATGCCCGACGCCAGCCCGGCCAAGTGGCATCTGGCGCATGTCACCTGGTTCCTCGAGACCTTCTTGCTCGAACGCTTCGAACCCGCCTTCAAGCCGCACCATCCGGCCTACCGCGTGCTCTTCAACAGCTACTACCACGGTGTCGGCGAGCAGCCTGCGCGGCAACAGCGCGGCTTGATCACCCGGCCGTCGCTGCTCGAGGTGCTGGCCTGGCGCGCCGAGGTCGATGGCCGGGTTCTGACGTTGCTGTAAACACCGCTGCCCGACGATGCCCTGGCCATCATCGAGCTCGGCCTGCAGCACGAGCAGCAGCACCAGGAACTGCTGCTCACCGACCTGCTGCACCTGCTGTCATGCAACCCGCCGGCGCCCGTGTACCGGCCCGGTTGTCCCCTGGCGGCGGTGCAGCCCTCAGGGCTGGACTGGGTGCCGTACGAATGCGGGCTGGTCGAGATCGGCCACGCGGGTGAGGGCTTCGCGTTCGACAACGAGGGGCCGCGGCATCGCCAATGGCTCGCGCCCTATGCGCTGGCCAGCCGCCTGGCCACGCACGGCGAGTGGCTCGCATTCATGCTGGACGGCGGCTACGAGGCCCACGCTGGTGGCTGGCGGCCGGCTGGGACTGCTTGCGCCCGCAGCGCATCCAGTCGCCGCTGTATTGGCGCCGCACTGACGCCGGCGGCTGGCAGGTGTTCACGCTGCACGGCCTGGTGCCGCTGGATCCGCACACGCCGGTCACGCACGTCAGCGTGTATGAGGCCGACGCCTTCGCGCGCTGGAGCGCGGCGCAGCAAGGCCTGCCTTTGCGTCTGGCCACCGAAGCCGAGTGGGAGCACGCCGCGGCGCCGCTGGCCGAGTTGCAGATCGCAAGCGGCAACTTCGTCGAGACCGGCGCGCTGCATCCGGTGCCGTTGGCGCGCCCCGGTGCGGCGCCGCAGCAGATGTTCGGCGATGTGTGGGAGTGGACGGGCAGCAGCTACGACCCCTACCCGGGCTTTGTGCCTTGGGCCGGTGCGGTGGGCGCATACCACGCCAAGTTCATGGTCAACCAGTACGTGCTGCGCGGTGGCTCTTGCGCCACGCCGCGCTCGGACATCCGTGCCAGCTACCGCAACTTCTTCCCGGCCGAGGCGCGCTGGCAATTCAGCGGGGTGCGGCTGGCGCGGCAGGTGGGCTGATCACCGGCGGCACCACCACCGCGGTCGGCGCGTCGCCCAGCGGCTGCGCCAGAAACTCGCGCACCGCCGCCACCGTGCGCGCCGGGTCTTCTTCGTGCGGCACATGGCCCAACTCGTCATAGACGATGAGCCGGCTGCCGGCGATCTGCGCCTGCATCTGGCGGCCCACATCGGGCGGGATGAGGCGGTCGCGCCCGCCCCACAGGATCAGCGTGGGCAGGCGCAGCGTGGCCACGCGCTCGCTGTCCTGGCCCATCACGAGCGATTGCATGCGCTCCCTGAGCGCACGACGATTGCCCTCGCGCAGCGTCAGCTCGAAGTAGCGCTCGACGAGCTCGGGCGTGACTTTGGCGGGGTCGCCATACACGTTGGCCAGGCCCTGCGCCACCAGCGAACGCGGCAGCAGCCACTCGCTGATTCGATTGAGCACCGGCACGCGCACGATGCGAAAGCCGAGCGGCACCGACAGCGGCGTGAAGGGCAGGCCGGCGGCGTCCACCAGCACCAGCGCCGCCACACGCTGCGGCGCCAGGTAGGCCACGCGCCAGGCGACTTCGCCGCCCAGCGAATTGCCGCCGATCACGGCGCGCTGCAGCTTCAGGGCGTCGAGCAGGTCGAGGACAAAGCGCGCGTAGGCGTCGCCGCTGTAGTCGCCACGGGTGTCGCCTTGCTTGTACTCGCCAGCAAAGGGCCCCGTGAGCCCAAAACCCGGCAGGTCGAAGCTGATGACGCGGCGCTGGCCGCGCAGTGCGCGCACCCAGCCTTCCCAGGTGTGCAGGCTGGCCGAGGTGCCGTGGATCAGCACCAGCGGCAGCGGGTCGTCACGCCGGCCTTCATCGCGGATGTGCACGAGCTGGCCGCGCACCTCGATGAAGTCAGACGGCGGCGGCGCCCAGCGCGCGACCAGCGTCTCGACGGGCCGGTCGGGCGCGCGCGACAGCGCCACCACCAGCGCGGTGGCCATCAGGAGCACG
>JANPMR010000608.1:0-3980 GCA_031427055.1 Rubrivivax sp. | reverse complement strand
CAGCCGCGGCACGGCCACGCTGTTCCTGGACGACGTGCGCATCAGCACCAACGTGCGGCTGTTTGGGGCCGTGAGCGACGAGCGCGCCATCGGCACGCGCGTCTCCAGCACCGTGCGCGAAACCGTGCTCGGCCGCGGCACACCCTGGCTGGATCGCGCCTTCGTCGTTGACGACTGGTATGTCTCGGGCTACCTGCCGCTGGCCGATGGCGAAGGCCAGCGCGTGGGCATGCTCTACGTCGGCATCCTCGAGCGGCCCTTCCGGCTGCTGAAGTACGGCTCGCTGGCCAGCATCGGCGTGCTCTTCCTGGCCGTGATGGCGGTGGCGGCCATCGTGTCGCTGCGCTGGGCGCGCACGATCTTCAGGCCGCTGGAGCAGATGGAAGCGACCATGCAGCGCGTCGAGTCCGGTGCCCTGGACGCCCGTGTCGGCGCGGTGACCAGCGGCGACGAGATCGGCCGCTTGGCCGTCCACCTCGACCACTTGCTGGGCGTGATCGACGACAACACCGCGCGCCTGCAGCGCTGGAACGCCGAACTCGACGCCAAGGTGGCCGAGCGCACACAGGCACTGCAGATGGCGCAGCAGCAGTTGGTGCGCAGCGAGAAGCTGGCCACCGTGGGCCAGCTCACGGCCTCGATCGCGCACGAGGTCAACAACCCGCTGGCGGTAATCCAGGGCAACCTCGAGATGGTGCGCGAGCTGCTGGGCCCGGCCGGCAGCGCGCCGGTGGTGACCGAGTTGCGACTGGCCGACGAGCAGATCGAGCGCATGCGTCTCATCGTCACGCGGCTGCTGCAGTTTGCGCGCCCGGGCGAGTTTGCCGGCTATGTCGAAAACGTGGCGCCCGCGGCCGCGCTGGAAGACAGCCTGGTGCTCGTCAAGCACCTGTTGTCGCGCGCCGGCATCGCGGTGCGGCGCGACTTTGCCGCGACGCGCAGCGCCGCCATCAACCGGCAAGAGCTGCAGCAGGTGCTGGTCAACCTGCTCGTCAACGCCGTCCAGGCCCAACCCGAGGGCGGCACGCTGACCTTGGGCACCGCCGACTGGCGCGACGCGGCCGGCCACGACGGCATCGAGATCACGGTGGCCGACGGCGGCCCCGGCCTGCCGGCCGAGCTGCTGGCCGCCTTGTTCCAGCCCTTCGTCACGCGCAAGAAAGACGGCACCGGGCTGGGCCTGTGGATCAGCCGCGGCCTGCTCGAGCGCTACGGCGGCGAGATCACGGCGGCCAACGGCGCCGGCGGCGGCGCGTTGTTCACGCTGCGGCTGCGCAGCGAGGCGGCCTGAGCCGCGGTGCAGATCGGGCCGCTCAGGTCCCCTTCGAGACGCTGATGGTCGGGAACTTGGCCGAGAAGTCCTTGGCCTTGAGCGCGATCTTTACCGCCACCTTGCGCGCCACGGCCTTGTAGATGGCCGCGATGTCGCCGTCGGGGTCGGCCACCACGGTGGGCCGGCCGCTGTCGGCTTGCTCGCGGATGGCCATCGTCAGCGGCAGGCCGCCCAGGTAGTCGACGTCGTACTCTGCGGCCATGCGCTTGCCGCCATCGGCGCCAAAGATGTGCTCGGTGTGGCCGCAGTTCGGGCAGCTGTAGATGGCCATGTTTTCGACGATGCCCAGGATGGGCACGCCGACCCTCTCGAACATCTTCAGGCCCTTGCGCGCGTCGAGCAGCGCGATGTCCTGCGGCGTGGTGACGATGATGGCGCCGGTGAGCGGCACGCGCTGGCTGAGCGTGAGCGCGATGTCGCCGGTGCCCGGGGGCATGTCGATGAGCAGGTAGTCCAGGTCGCGCCACAGCGTCTGGTTCAGCAGCTGGTCGAGTGCCTGCGTGGCCATGGGGCCGCGCCAGATCATGGCCTGGTCGGGCTCGATCAAAAAGCCGATGCTCATGACCTGCACGCCGTAGTTTTCCATCGGCGCGATGGTCTTGCCGTCTTCGCTCTCGGGGCGGCCGCTGATGCCCATCATCATGGGCTGGCTGGGGCCGTAGATGTCGGCGTCGAGGATGCCCACGCTGGCGCCCTCGGCGGCCAGCGCCAGCGCCAGGTTGACGGTGGTGGTGCTCTTGCCCACGCCGCCCTTGCCCGAAGCGATGGCGATCACGTTCTTCACCTTGGGCAGCAGTTGCACGCCGCGCTGCACGGCGTGCGTGACGATGCGCGTGGTGATCTCGACGCTGACGTTGCTGACGCCCGGCAGCGTGCGCGCCGCGGCGATCAGCGCCTTGCGCAGCGCCGCGTGCTGGCTCTTGGCCGGAAAGCCCAGCTCGACCTGGAAGGCGATGTCGCCGCCGTCAATGCGCAGATTCTTGACCGCGCGCGTGCTGACGAAATCCTTGCCCGTGTTGACGTCGACGACGGACTTGAGCGCCTCGAGCAGGGCGGCTTCGGTGGGGAGATTGGGGGCGTTGGACATGGGCGGGATCCGGGGTCGGGGGGCCAGAAGTCTAGTCGCAGACGCCGTGGCAGCCCTGCAGCCTCCTAGGAGCCTGTCGGGCTTGGGGTCGGGCCCGCGCCGTGGCGAGTTGCGGTGCCAGTCTAGGCGCCGGTGAGGCGTGTGGCCGGGCCACACAACGAACCGGCAACGACGAATGGCACCGCAAATCGCCCCGGCCCTGCGGGTTGACCCTGAAGGTGGGCTGATCCGTCGTTGCAAATGCTCGTCATACCCCATGGTATGACTGCGCTTTGCGCCTAGGCTGAGCCCGCCTTCAGGGTCAACGCGGGCCCGACCCCAAGCCCGACAGGCTCCTAGAATCACGCCATGCCACGCAAGCTCTTCGTCACCACCGCCCTGCCCTACGCCAACGGCCCGTTTCACGTCGGCCACATCATGGAGTACATCCAGGCCGACACCTGGGTGCGGCTGCAGCGCATGCTGGGGCACGAGGTGTACTTCGTGTGCGCCGACGACGTCCACGGCGCGGCGATGATGATCGCGGCCGACAAGGCCGGCGTCACGCCAAGGCAACTCGTCGCCGACATCGCGGCCGGCCGCAAGCCCTACCTCGACGGTTTTCACATCGCCTTCGACAACTGGTCGTCCACCGACACGCCCGAAAACCACGAGTTGGTGCGCAGCGTCTACACCGCGCTGCGCAAGAACGAACTCATCGCCGTGCGCGACGTCGAGCAGTTCTTCGATCCCGAAAAGGGCATGTTCCTGGCCGACCGCTTCATCAAGGGCGAGTGCCCCAAGTGCGGCTCGAAGGACCAGTACGGCGACAACTGCGAGGTCTGCGGCGCCGTCTACGCGCCCACCGAGCTCAAGAACCCGTACTCGGCGCTCTCGGGCGCCACGCCCGTGCTGCGCTCCAGCGAGCACTACTTCTTCAAGCTGTCCGACCCGCGCTGCGTCGAGTTTCTCGAAAGCTGGACCCAGGACGGCCGCCTGCAGAGCGAGGTGGCCAACAAGGTGCGCGAGTGGTTTGCGCGCGACGAAGACGGCCGCACTGGCCTGGGCGACTGGGACATCAGCCGCGACGCGCCCTACTTCGGCATCGAGATCCCCGACGCGCCGGGCAAGTACTTCTACGTCTGGCTGGACGCGCCCGTGGGCTACCTCGCGTCGCTGAAGAACCTGCTGGGCCGGCTGGGCATCGACTACGACGCCTACATGGCCGACCCCGCGGTGGAGCAGATTCACTTCATCGGCAAGGACATCGTCACCTTCCACACCCTGTTCTGGCCGGCGATGCTGAAGTTCAGCGGGCGCAAGACACCCGACCGCATCCACGTCCACGGCCACCTCACCGTCAACGGCGAGAAGATGAGCAAGAGCCGCGGCACCGGCATCAGCCCGCTGCGCTACCTGGCGCTGGGCCTGAACGCCGAGTGGCTGCGCTACTACATCGCCGCCAAGCTCAACGGCCGCGTTGAAGACCTGGACTTCAACCTCGTTGACTTTGCGGCCCGCGTGAACAGCGACCTGGTGGGCAAGTACATCAACATCGCCAGCCGCGCCGCGGGTTTCCTG
>JANPMR010000607.1:0-10433 GCA_031427055.1 Rubrivivax sp. | reverse complement strand
GGACGGCGCGGACGGCGCGGATGTGCGCCATCCCTGGGCCTCGCCGCTGCACGCCGACCTGCGCGGCCTGCCCGCCACGCTGATCCAGGCCGGCACCGACGAGATGCTGCACCCGCAGGCCCTGCAGTTGCATGACGCGTTGCAGGCCGCAGGCGTGGCGGTGCGCTGCGAGGTGACGCCGCGGCGCTGGCACGTCTTTCAGTTGCACGGCGGCGCCCTGCCCAGCGCCGATGCCGCCATCGCGCGCATGGCAGGCTTCGCGGGCCGCGCGCTCGATGCCGCGGCGCCCGATGCAAGCGCAATCGAAGAGCGCGAGGTCGTGATCCTGGGCGCCGGCATGTCGGGCCTGTGCACCGCCATCCAGCTCAAGAAGGCAGGGCAGCACGACTTCGTGATCCTCGAGAAATCGGCCGACCTGGGCGGCACCTGGTGGGACAACCGCTACCCCGGCGCGCATGTCGACGTGCCGGCGCCGCTGTACTCCTTCTCTTTCGCGCCCAACCCGCGCTGGAAGCGGCGCTTTGCCGCAGCGCCCGAGATCCAGGCCTACATGCAGCAGTGCGCGCGCCGCTTTCGCCTGGCGCCGCACCTGCGTTTCGGCCGGCGCATCAGCGCGGCGCGCTTCGATGAAGCAGCCGGCCGCTGGTTGATCGACATCGAAGGCGGCGCCAAAATCTCAGCGCGCTTCTTCGTCTGCAGCACCGGGCCGCTGAGCCAGCCGCGGCTGCCCGACATCCCGGGCCTGGCGGACTTCCGCGGCCGGCTGCTGCACTCGGCGCAGTGGGACACCAGCGCCGATCTCACGGGGCAGCGCGTGGGCGTCATCGGCACCGGCTCGACGGCCTCGCAACTGCTGGCGCCGATCGCGCGGCAGGCGGCGCAGTTGCACCTGTTTCAGCGCACCGCCAACTGGGTGCTGCCGCGCCTGGACCGGCGCTACAACGCGGTCGACCGGCTGCTGGCCCATCTGCCGCCCTACAGCGCGCTGGTACGCAGCTTCTGGTACCACCTGCTCGAATGGGGCCGGCGTGGCTTTGACGACGGCACCGTGGCGCGCCGCGGCATGCTGCGCACGGCCGCCATGCACCTGCGCCGCCAGGTGCGCGACGCCGCGCTGCGCGCGAAGCTGACGCCGCCGTACCCGCTGGGCTGCAAGCGAATCATCTACTCCAACGACTTCTACCCCACGCTGACGCAGCCGCATGTCGAGCTGGTGACCGACGCGATCGAGCGCGTCACCGCCCACGGCATCGTCACCGCGGGCGGGCAAGAGCGGCCGCTCGACGCGCTGGTCTGCGCCACCGGCTTCGACACCACGCACCTGCTGTCGTCGCTGGACATCACCGGCCGCGGCGGGCGCACGCTGCGCGAGGCCTGGCGCGACGGCCCCGAGGCCTACCAGGGCATCCACGTGGCGGGCTTCCCCAACCTCTTCTTGATGCTCGGCCCCAACACCGGCACCGGGCACACCTCGACGCTGCTCTTCATCGAGCCCGAGGTGCGCCACGCGCTGGCCTGCATGGCGCGGGTGCGTGGCAGCGGCCGGCGCTGGATCGACGTGCGCGCCGAGGTCATGCGCGAACACAACCAGCGCTTGCAGCAGCGGCTTGCGGGCTCGGTATGGACCACCTGCCGAAGCTGGTACCGCATGGACAACGGCCGCGTCGTGGCGCTGTTTCCGGGCTTCACGCGCGAGTACCTGCGCGCGCTGCAGAAGGCCGACTTCGGCGATTACGACTTGGGCTGAACTGCCGCCAGATGCTGCTCGAGCGCCACGATGGCGCGCCGCAGTTGGTGGTCGAAGCGCGCGGCCAGCGCGGGCAGGATGTCGTCGTCGTCGGCACGCAGTGCCTGCTGCAGGCTGCGCGCCACTTCGGCCAGTGTTTCGGCGCCGACCGTGCCGGCGGTGGAGATCAGCGAGTGGGCCAGCGCCGCGGCGTCGGGGCGGTCGCCACGGGCCAGCGCGTCGCGCATCAGCGTGCCGTCGCCGCCGTGCGTGTCAAGAAAACGGCGCACGATGTTGTCGTACAGCTCCTTGCGGCCCAGGCAGCGGCGCAAACCGACGTCCCACGCCACCGGCGCTGGCTCGGCGACAGCGGCCACAGCCTCTACCCGCGGCATCGGCGCGGCACCCCGTTCGGGCGGCGGGCCCAGCCACTTGGACATCACTGCAAACAGCTCGCGCGGCTCGAAGGGCTTGGTGATGAAGTCGGTCATGCCCGCGGCCAGGCTCAGCTGGCGGTCGCGCTCCATGGCGTGCGCCGTCATCGCGATCACCGGCAGGCCGGCGTGCATGGGTTCGGCGCGCAGCCGGCGTGTCGCCTCGTAGCCGTCCATCACCGGCATCTGCACATCCATCAGCACCAGGTCGAAAGCCTGGGCGTGCAGGCAGGCCAGTGCCTGCTCGCCGTTGGCGGCCACGGTGACCACCGCGCCGGCCACGCCGGTGAGCAGGTCAGACGCCACCATCTGGTTGAGTTCGTTGTCTTCGACGAGCAGGATGCGCCGGCCGCGCAGGGCCTCGACGGGCCCCGAAGCCGCGCTCTCGTGCAGGGTGTCGACCTCGCGCGGCGCGCTGCCGAAGACCGTCGCCAGCACGGCGCGCAGCGAATTGGCGGTGGCCGGCTTGCCCAGGTAGGCATCCAGCCCCTCGGCACTGGCGCGACGTGCAATCACGTCGTCACTGTAGGCCGACATCATGACCAGACGGGGCTGCCGCGCGATGTGCGTGCTGGCACGGATCAGGCGCGCGGCGTCGAAGCCGTCCTGACCGGGCATGCGCCAGTCGAGCAGCACGAGGTCGAAGCCGGCGCCCGGCTGCTGCAGCCGCGCCAGGGCCGCGGCCGCGCCATCGGCGGCCTCGCGGGCGCAGCCAAGCTGGTCCAGCAGGGCCTGCGTGACCTCTCGTGCGCCGGCGTTGTCGTCCACCACCAGCACGCGCAGGCGGCTGGCATCAAAGGGTGCCTCGGCCGGCCGCGCCGGCGCATCCGGCAGCCCGAAGTCGAGCGTGAAGTGGAATTCGCTGCCGCGGCCGGGCTCGCTGCGCACGCCGATCTCACCGCCCATCATGGTGACCAGCTGCTTGCAGATGGCCAGCCCCAGCCCGGTGCCGCCAAAGCGTCGCGTGGTGGAGGCGTCGAGCTGGTCGAAGGGCTGGAACAGCCGCGCCATCTGCGACTCGTCCATGCCGATGCCGGTGTCGCGCACGGCAAAGCGCAAGGCCGCGCGGCCGGCCACACAAGGCGCGGCGCGCACGGTGACCACCACGACCTCGCCGCGCTCGGTGAACTTGACCGCGTTGCCGCACAGGTTGAGCAGGATCTGGCCCAGCCGCATGGGGTCGCCCACCAGGCGCGGCGGCACGTCGGGCGCGGTGCTGAGCAGGAACTCCAGGCCCTTTTCGCTGGCGCCCAGGCCAACCAGCGTGGTCACCTTCTCGAGCACGTCCTCGAGAGGAAACTCGCGCTCCTCGAGCGTGAGCTTGCCCGACTCGATCTTCGAGAAGTCCAGGATGTCGTTGACGACCACCATCAGCGAATCGCCGGCCCGCCGCACCTTGCCCAGATAGCTCTGCACCGCGGGCGGCAGATTCGGCGTGCGCCGCGCCAGGTCGGTGAGGCCGAGGATGGCGTTCATGGGCGTGCGGATTTCGTGGCTCATGTTGGCCAGGAAACTGCCCTTGGCCTGCGTGGCGGCCTCGGCGACGTCGCGCGCGATGGCCAGCGCGGCGTTGCTGGCCTCCAGTTCGCGCGTGCGCTCGGCCACGCGCGCCTCGAGGCTGGCATTGAGCTCGCGCAGCGCGTGTTCGGCACGGCGGCGTTCGGTGATGTCTTCGCCGGCGCTGAGCCGGCCATGCCGCCGGCCGGCGTCGTCGACGAGCGTCGTGTTGTGCCAGGCAATCGTGCGGTGTTCGCCGTTGCGGGTGACGATCACGTTTTCGTGGTATTCGGGGTACGCGTCCGCCCCCTGCATCGACTCACGGTAGCGCTGCTGGCGCCCGGCGCGCTCGTGTGGTGGCGTGCACACCTCGAACCAGTCGCGCCCCAGCAGCTCGTCTTCTGCGTAGCCCAGCGTCTGGTGGCCCTTGCGGTTGAGCAGCGTGATGCGCCCCTCGTCGTCCAGCGCGACCAGGATCGACTCCATCATGCGCAGGTAGCTGCTGGCACGGTCGCGCTCCTTGCGCACGGCCTGTTGCGCCCGCATGCGCTCGGAGACGTCGTGCAGGAAGACCAGCGTGGCCGGTCCGTCCTTGAGTTCGACGTCGGCTAGCGAGACCAGGCAGCTCAGTTCACTGCCGTCGACGCGACGCAAGGCCAGTTCGTAGCTCTGCTCGACAGCTTCACCACCGGCCCGGCGCTCGCTGTGCTCGCGGTACTCGGCATGACTGCTTGACGCCACGAGTTCCTGCACCGGCCGGCCGATCAGCGAGGCGCCGTCGGTGGCGCCGTAAAGGGCGTGGAAGGCCGGATTGCCATAGGTCATGAGGTCGTCGCGCGAGATGCCGATGGCCACCGGGGCGGCTTCGATCAACTGCCGGAAGCGGTCTTCGTCGGCGCGGCGGCGCAGCTCGGCGAGCTTGCGTTCGGTGACGTCCTGGATCACGCCAACCAGTTGCACCGCCCGCCCGTCTGCGCCATAACGGGCGCGGCCGTAGGTCTCGAACCAGCGCACGCTGCCGTCGGGCCAGATGACGCGCTCTTCGGTCTGGTAGACGGGCTGCTCGCCCTTGAGGCAGGCTCGCAGCCGCGCACGCGACGCGGCGCGATCATCCGGATGCATGCGCTCCTGCCAGCCGGCAAAGCTGCCGCCAAAACGGCCGGACGCAAGCCCCAGGAAGCGCGCGACGTCACCCTGCCAGCGCACCGTGGGGTCGGCGGTGTCCCAGACCCAGGTGATGACGCCCAGCGCGTCGCGCACGGCCGTGAGCTGTGCAGCGAGATCGTGCTCGAGCGCGCTGGTGATGCGGCCCTCGGCAGTGCCAGTGCGCGGGCCGGCCATCCCCGTTGCGACGGGGAACTCGGCCTCGGGGCGGACCTCGGAGACGGGCTCGGAGTCAGGCTCGGACAAAGGCATCGCGGGGCTGTTGATCCTGGCTCGCCGGAAGTGGCAGGATCGCATGATGCCCGAGGGCTGGCGAGCCCGCCAATCGGACTGGCGGGTGTTTCGTCGCCGGTTGTGGCCTAATCCGGGGTTCGCCCCAAATTGCACGGAGCCTCTCATGGCCAACAAGATCAGAACCGAAGCCGACGCCAAAGCCACCCCGCGCCCGGCCGCGCCCAAGGGCGTGACCGTCACCATCCGCAGTGGCCAGAAGAACAGCCTGGAACGCGGCGCGCACACGCGCAGCAAGAAGAACCCCGGCAAGCGCCCCAAGAAGGGCGGCTGAGCCGCGCACTGGCCTGGGCCGCGTTCGGCGTGCCGATGCACCGCTGCACCGGCCCTGCGCCCGATGATCCGCATCACCGAACTGCGCCTGCCGCTGGCCCATGCCGAGCCGACGCTGCACGCCGCCGTTCTGCAGCGGCTCGGCCTGCGGGCCGATCAGTTGCGCCGCTTCACCGTCTTCAGGCGTGCCTGGGACGCGCGCCGCAAGGCGGCCATCGAGCTCGTCTACACGCTCGACTGCGAACTCGCTGAAGGAAGCGACGATGCCGCGCTGTTGGCGCGCCATTCCGGCGACGCCCACGTGCGCCCGGCGCCGGACACGCGCTACCGCCCGATCGGCCATGTGCCGGCCGATTTCCAGGCCACGGCGCAGCCGCGGCCGCTGGTCGTCGGATTCGGCCCCTGCGGCTTGTTCGCGGCGCTGATCCTGGCCCAGATGGGCCTGCGGCCCATCGTGCTCGAGCGGGGCAAGGCGGTGCGCGAACGCACGCAGGACACCTGGGGCCTGTGGCGCCGCGGCGTGCTCGACGCCGGCTCGAACGTGCAGTTTGGCGAGGGTGGCGCCGGCACCTTCAGCGACGGCAAGCTCTGGAGCCAGATTTCCGACCCGCGCCATCTGACGCGCAAGGTGCTTACCGAGTTTGTCGCCGCCGGCGCGCCCGAAGAGATCCTGTTCGTCGCCAAACCGCACATCGGCACCTTCCGCCTCGTCAGCGTGATCGAGAAGATGCGCGCCGCCATCGAGGCCCTGGGTGGCGAAATCCGCTTTCGCCAGCAGGTAAGCGACCTGCTCATCGAAGACCTGCCGCAGCCCGACGCCGCCGGCCGCACGCGCGCCCTGCGCGGCGTGGTGCTGGCCGGCGGCGAAGAACTGCGTGCGGATCACGTGGTGCTGGCACTGGGCCACAGCGCGCGCGACACCTTTGCCATGCTGCAGCAGCGCGGCGTCTACCTGGAGGCCAAGCCCTTCTCGGTGGGCTTTCGCATCGAACACCCGCAGGGTCTGATCGACCGCGCGCGCTTCGGCAGCAATGCCGGCAACGCCATCCTGGGCGCCGCCGATTACAAGCTGGTGCACCACGCAGGCAACGGCCGCTCGGTCTACAGCTTTTGCATGTGCCCCGGCGGCACCGTGGTGGCGGCGACATCCGAGATCGGCCGCGTGGTCACCAACGGCATGAGCCAGTACTCGCGCAACGAGCGCAACGCCAATGCCGGCATCGTCGTCGGCATCAGTCCGGCCGACTACCGGCTCACCCCCGGCGCAGGCCCGGTCGATCCGCTCGACGGCGTGGCTTTCCAGCGGCAGTGGGAGAGCCGCGCCTTCGAGCTCGGCGGCGGCGGCTACATCGCGCCCGGGCAGCTGGTGGGCGACTTCTTGCGCCGCCAGCGCTCCAGTGCGGTGGGCGGCGTCGAGCCGTCCTACAAGCCCGGCGTGCACTTCACCGATCTGGCCGACCGGAAGCGTGGCAGCCTGCCGGCCTACGCGACCGACGCGATCCGCGAGGCGCTGCCCGCCTTCGAGCGCCAGATCCCGGGCTTTGCGATGGCCGACGCGGTGCTGACGGGCGTGGAGACGCGCACCTCGTCACCGCTTCGCATCACCCGCGGGCGCGACCGCCAGAGCGTCAACGTGGCCGGCCTGTACCCGGCCGGCGAAGGCGCGGGCTATGCCGGCGGCATCATGTCGGCCGGGGTCGATGGCATCGAGGTGGCCGAGGCGCTGGCACGCGAGCTGCTGCCGGCGGCGGCCTCCCCCAGCGTCGCCACGGCCTGATCCAGCACGCCCGCCTTGCACGAAGTTGCTCGGTTGCAGCCGCACGGCCGGCTAACATCGCCAGCGCCCCGCCAGGAGGTCAAAGATGACGAACACGCCCGCAGCGGCGCCCGCAGCCGCACCCATGGCCACCACAGCGCGCGTGCTGCTGGGCGAGCAGACGGCCTCCTCGCTGCTGCGCAACATCGTCTACGTCTACCGGCACCACGCCGTCATCGTGCTGAGTTGCGCCGTGCTGCCGGTGCTGCCCTTCCTGGTGCTGCTCGAACTCTTTGCCGAGACCTCGCCCCTGATGGCCGGTGTCGGGGCGCTGGGCTACTTTGCCGGCATGCTCATCTGCCCGGCCACGCTGACGGTGGTGATTTCCGACATCTGCGTGGGCACGGCGCCCAAGCTGTCGCGGGCCTTCGGCCACATCCTGGGCCGGGGTCGCTGGTGGCACTTGCTGAGCACGGGCCTGCTGCTCGGGCTGGCCATGGTGGTCGGGCTGTTCGCACTGCTGGTGGGCGCGTTCTGGGTCCTCGTGCGCTCGCTGTTCGGCGCCACCATCGTGGCGCTCGAGGGGCGGCGCAATGTCGACGCCCTGCGGCGCAGTTTCGAGCTCACGCGAGGCCAGGGCTGGCGGCTCACCGGCCTGACGCTGCTGCCCATCCTGGTGGCCTACCTGGCGATGATTCCGATCGCGGTGCTGCTGGTGATCGGGGCCTCGCTCGCCGGGCCGGATTCCACATTGGCACAGCACGTGGTGGCCATCGGCATCCTGGCCGCATCACTGGGTCTGATACTGCCCGTGGCCAGCATCACCACCGTGCTGCTGTACTACGACCAGCGTGTGCGCCGCGAGAGCTACGACGCGCAGGCGCTGTCCGAGGACTTGATGAGATGAGCGCGCCCGGCCGCTCCGAAGCGCTCATGCCGCCGCGCGCAGCGCGAAGGCGCTCCTGATGAGCGGTGTCTTTGTCAGCTACCGGCGTGCCGACGCCCAGGGCTGGGCCGGCCGGCTGGGGCAGGACCTGGCCGCGGCCTTCGGCGACGTGGCGCGCTTCTTCGACCTGCACTCGATCCCGCTCGGCGCCGATTTTCTGATCGAGATCGAACGCGCCGTCGGCGCCGCCGACGCCGTGCTGGTGCTCATCGGCCCGCACTGGCTGGACCTGCGTGGCGACGACGGCACGCGCCGCCTGGACGACCCGAACGACGTCGTCGCGGCCGAAGTCGCGCTGGCGCTGAAAGGCACAGCGCCGGTGATTCCGGTGCTGCTGGGCGGCGCCAAGATGCCGGGCGGTGCGGCATTGCCATTGGCGCTGCAGGCGCTGGCCCGGCGCAACGCGCTCGAGCTGAGCGACGCGCGCTGGGACTACGACCGTGATCGCCTCTTCACCGCGCTCGAGGCGGCCACGCCGCTCAAGCGCGTGGCGGCGCCGACTGCGGCCGGCGGCGTCAGCGTGAGTGTCGGCCAGGGGCTGCGCATTGACGGCAGCACGGTCGGCCGTGTCACCGGCGCGCGCGGCGCGGCGCCGGCCGGCGGCGTCGACGTGCTGCGCGGCGCGGTCATCCGCGGCAGCCAGCTTGGCGACATCACCGGCGTCGACCTGTCCCCGCCCGTACCCGGAGGCGCCAAGAGTGGCTGAGGTCGTCGAAGGCCGTGTCGCGGCGCGCAACCGCCAGATCCTGCTCGGCCAGTTTGTCGACCGCGCTGACGAGATGGCGCTGTTCCAGAAAGTGCTGGACGGCGACGACCTGGCGCTGATGGTGGTGACGGCCGACACCGGCATGGGCAAGTCGGCGCTGATGATGCGCATGGTGCATGAGTGCTCGCTGCGCGGCCTGCCGCGGGCCGAGGTCTCCTTCGACAGCCAGGATGTCGTCGACTACATGCTCGTCATGCGCCGCCTGCGCGACGCGCTGGGCGCGGCCCACTTTGCCAGCTTCACCGAGCTCATCAACCAGTACACGATCGGCAGCGAGCGCCAGCAGCTCGACATCAACGTCCACCTGCAAGGCGGCACCATCAACGTGGCGGGTGGCGCGCAAATCAGCAACAGCACGGTGGGCGACATCGCCGGCGTGGTGGTGCGCGACAACATGTTCGTCATCCAGCGGCCCGATCTGGACGTGCCGATCGAGATGCGCCGCGAGCTGCTCACGCAGCGCTTTCTGGAGGGCATGAAGGCGCTGTCCGCAAACCAGAAGGTGGTGCTGTTCTTCAACGCCACCGAGAAGATGTCGCCGCTCACGCCGCCCTGGCTGTGGGGTCAGCTGCTCAAGCCGATGGTCGACCTGATTCCCAACGTGCGTGCCGTGCTGCTGGGCCAATACGCGCCTACCGAAGGCCGTGAGCTGAAGCCCTTCACCGCGACGGCCGAACTCAAACCGCTGGGGCTGGACGACATCGACGCCTACATGGCCAAGCGCATCCCGCCCGCCGTGGCCATCGACGACAAGCAGCGCCGCGCCGCGGCGCAGATGCTGGCCGTCATCTCGCGCGGGCGGCCGGCCGACGTGGCCTCCAACGTCGACCTCTGGCTGACCACCTTGCAGCCGGCGCCCACGTGAGCGTTGACAGCGATCCGCTGGCGGCCTTCCGCCGCTTGCTGGACACCGCGGCGCGCCAGCCCGATGGCGGCGCCGTGACGCTGACCGACACCCTGGTCGGCCCGGCCCGCGGCGCCCTGCTGCGCCGTTGCGCCGTGCCGCAGGATTTCGACATTGCGCTGCTGCGCCAGATCGGCGAGCTGGACCTTGCGCAGGCCCAGGCCTGCTACGAGCAGTTTGCCGAGCTCTCCATCATCCAGATCAACGACCAGTCGCTCAGCATCCACGAGCGCTGGCGCCAACCGCTGTGGCGCTGGTGGCAGGACGACGCCCAACGCGCCGAGTTCAGCGCCCTCAACGAGCGCCTGGTGCGCTGGTTTGCGGCCATGCCGGCCAGCGCCACGGGCGAGGACCCGGCGGCGCGGCGGCGCATGTTCCATCTGCTGGGCTGCCGGCCGGCCGAGGGCATGGCGCTCTTCGAGGCCCAGTTCCGCGAGGCCCGCCACCGCGGCCGTTTTTCAGAGTGCACGCTGCTGCTGCGCCTGGCCCGCGAGCATGAGCCGCTGCTGCACCCGCGCGACCGCGCGCGGCTGAGCTACCAGGAAGGCAAGCTGGCCTCCGACCTGCGACGCTGGAGCGAGGCCGAGACGCTGTTGCGCGCCGTGGCGGACGACGCCCATGCCGACCCGCGGCTGCGCGTCAACGCCCGCGTGCGCGTGGGCCATGCGCTGCGCCA
>JANPMR010000606.1:0-4328 GCA_031427055.1 Rubrivivax sp. | reverse complement strand
GCCGGGCTCGAGCTCGGCGCGCACCCTGTTGTCGGCCAGGCAGCCGGGGGAAGGCGATGGCCTCCAGCGGCAGCCATTCCAGCCGCGCGCCGGCTTGCACGTGCAGGTGCGCGCGCTGCGCGGCCGGCGCGCCGTCGCTGCGGTAGAAGCGCGTCGCGCCGGGCGTGGTGATGAGCGCGTGCGCGCCGGCCTCGACCCGCACGATCACCCGCAGTTCATCGCCGCCGGCCACGCCGCCCGGCGGGTGCACCAGCACGTGATGGCAGACGCCGGGGCCTTCGGGGTACAGCGCGCGCAGCACGCGCAGCGGGCCCTCAAAGCGATCGTGCGCGCGGGTGGCGTCGCCGTCGCGCCAGTAGCGCAGGCTCAGCTCGGCCTTCCAGCCGGCGGCCGCGGCTTCGTTCACTCGCCTTGCATGCCGCGGTGGGCCCAGCCGGTGGTGCGGCGCTCGACCCAGCTGAAGAGCTCGTACATGGCCATCGCCATGGCGCCGATGGTGACCAGGCCGGCAAAGGCCAGCGGCATGCGCTGCTGGCTGCCGGCCGTTTGCATCAGGTAGCCGATGCCACTGTCGCCGGCCGTCATCTCGGCCAGCACGGTGCCCACAAAGGCCAGCGTGATGGCGATCTTCAGGCTGCCGTAGAAGTACGGCATCGATCGCGGCAGGCCGACCTTGATGAGCACGTCCCAGCGCTTGGCGCCCAGCACGCGCAGCACGTCTTCGAGCTCGGGCTCGAGCGTCGCCAGCCCGGTGGCGATGTTGACGGTGATGGGGAAAAACGAGATCAAGAACGCGGTCAGCACGCCCGGCCCCAGGCCGATGCCGAACCAGACCACCAGGATGGGCACGACGGCTGCCTTGGGCACGGCATTGAAGGCCACCATCAGCGGGTACAGCGCGGTGTAGGCCAGGCGGCTGCTGCCGATCAAAAAGCCCAGCAGCACACCGACGACGATCGAGATCGAAAAGCCCAGCATCGTGACCCAGAAGGTCTTCCAGGCGGCCTCGAGCAGCGCCGACTTGAACTCGACGAACTGCAGCGCGATCTGCCACGGGCTGGGGAAGATGTAGTCAGCGATGTTGAAGCCGGCCACGATGGCCTGCCACAGCAGCAGCACCGCCGCCAGCACCACCAGCGGCGACCAGCGTTCCATCCTGCGGCTGATCTTCATGGGGCCGCCACCGCGATGGCCGCGCCCGCCGGCTTGCGCATGGCACCGATGTGGCCGCGCAGCTCGTGCACGATGTCGGTGAACTGCGGCGTGTAGGTGACCTCCAGGTCGCGCGGGCGCGGCAGCTCGATATGGCGCTGCACGACAAAGCGGCCCGGGCTCTTGCTCATCACATACACCGTGTCGGCCAGGAAGACGCTCTCGCGCAGGTCGTGCGTGACCAGGATGACGTTGAACTTGCGCACCGCATGCAGGTCGCGCAGCGCGCACCACAGTTCTTCGCGCGTGAAGGCGTCCAGGGCACCGAAGGGTTCGTCCAGCAGCAGCATCTGCGGCTCGTGCACCAGCGCGCGGCAGAGGCTGGCGCGCTGCTGCATGCCGCCCGACAACTGCCACGGAAACTTGTCCTCGTAGCCCGCCAGGCCCACGCTCTTGAGCAGCTCGCGCGCCTTGTCGGCGTATTCCTTGCGCCGCTTCTTGAAGCTGCTGCGGTAGGGCTCGACGATCTCCAGCGGCAGCAGCACGTTGTCCAGCGTCGTGCGCCAGGGCAGCAGGCTGGGCGCCTGAAAGGCCATGCCGCTGATCTTGAGCGGCCCGGTGACGGGCTGGCCGCCAATGTGGATGCTGCCCTTGCTGGGCATCTTCAGCCCCGTGGTCAGCTTCATGAAGGTGCTCTTGCCGCAGCCACTGGGCCCGACGATGGCGATGAACTCGCCACTGCTTACCTGCAGCGAGATGTCCTCCACCGCAAAGTGCCCGGCGGTCAACAGCTCATCGTTGTAGGCCAGCCAGACATTCTTGAAGTCGACAAACGCTGCGGTCATGGGGTGGGTGGTTCGAGTCGTTGGATGAGTTGCTGCACGGCCCGTCGGTAAGCCTCAGGGGCTTCGCGGTGCAGCTGGCTGTGTGTGCCACCGGGAATCTCGACCCACTGCGTGCCGGCCGGCGCGGCGTCGCGCAGGCGCCGGCCCAGGGCAATCGGCACCGTCTTGTCGGCGCCGCCGTGCAGCATGAGCAGTGGCGCGTCGATGCGGCCGATGCGCAACATGGAGTCGAACTCCAGCGTCGTCAGCAGCGCCGCCACGCGGCCGACAAAGCCGGCCTCGGCCGCCACGTCGGGCATGCGCGTGAAGGTGGATTCGAGCACCAGCGCGCCGTAGTCGCTGCGGTGGTGCAGGCCGCTGGCCAGCGTGACGGCCACCGCGCCGCCCATCGAGTGGCCAAAGATGACGCGGCGGCGCGCGTCGGGTGCGCGGCGCACCAGTTCGGCAAAGGCCAGTGCAGCGTCGGCGTTGATCGTGTCTTCGGACGGCACGATGCGCGTGCTGTCACCCCAGCCCCGGTAGTCGACTGCCAGCACCGCGAAACCGGCGTCGCGCAGCGCGTCGATCTTGGGCAGGTTCTGGTACAGGTTGCGAAAGGTGCCGTGCAGGTACAGCAACGCCGGCGCATGCGGGTCGGCGTGCGGCATCCACCAAAGCGCCAGTTGCTGCGTGTTGCCGTCGGCCTCGGGCACCGGCAAGGTGTAGCGCTGATCCTGTGGCCGCAGGCCGGCGTCGGGGGCGATACCCACCGGCCGCCCGGCCGTGGGCCGCAGCGCCAGCAAGTGCTGGCGGGCGTCGAGCCAGGCGCAGCCGCCCAGGCCCGGCAGCACCATCAGCACCACGGCGGTGAGACATGCTGCCGCCAGTCGCGGCGTGCGCCCCGCGGTGCGCCGGGGAGCGACCCCGACAACGGCGACAATCTGCGCCATGAGCATCTCTCTCCACCGGCCCCTCGGGGCCGTTTTGGTGTGCGCCGCGGCCGCGCTGGCCGCCGTGCCCGGCACCGTGCGCGCCGACTCTGCCGACGACATTCTGGGCCCCGGCCACTGGCGCGCGCTGGTATCGCCCTTCTCGGCACACTTTCGCTACAGCGCCGAGCACCGCTACGTCTGGGGGCTGGGCGTCGAGCGCCAGCGCAGCGACGACTGGCTGGGCGGCGCCTCGTACTTCAGCAACTCTTTCGGGCAGCCCAGCGCCTACCTCTATGTCGGCAAACGGTTTGGGGCGCTGTTCGGGCAAGAGCAACTCTTCGCGCAGGCTTCGGGCGGCATGCTTTACGGCTACCGGGGCGCCTACAAGAACAAGGTGCCGCTCAACTACAACGGCTTCTCGCCCGGTGCGCTGGTTTCGCTGGGCTGGCAGTTCAACAAAACCAGCTCGGCCACGCTGCACATGCTGGGCGACGCGGGCGTGATGGTCCAGCTGGCCTGGGATCTGAAGTGAACCGGGCCGCGTCACCGCTTACTTCTTGAGCGGCGGCAGCACGTTGAGTTCGGCCTTGGTCGGCAGGAAGGCGTCGGTCCACACCGCATTGGGGTCGATGCGCGTCTTGGTGGCGAAGGCATCCGACACCTGCGACGCCATCAGCGCCAGCCGGCCCGGGTTGACGACGCCAAAGCCTTCGGCGCGCGCGTCGGGGCTGGCCACCACGGCGTCGATGGCCATGCGCAGACGGCGCTTTTCCAGGTCGACGTTGATGATGCCGTCGCGCGCCTTGACGTACTCGATGGCCGGGTCGGGGTTGGCCATCACCTCTTTGATGCCCTTGGTGAAGGCCAACAGGAAAGCCTTCACCGCCGCCGGGTTCTCCTTGATGAGCCTGGGGCTGGCCACGATGGCGTTGCCGTAGAGCCGCACGCCATGCGCCGGGTAGGGCAGCACGACGATGTCCTCGGCCTTGACGCCGCGCGCCTCCAAGTTGAGCAGCGAGGTGAAAGAGAAGCCGGTGATGGCGTCGATCTCGCCGCGCGCGAGCATGGTCTCGCGCAGCGCCGGGTCCATGCTGACCCACTGCACACCGCTGATGTTGTTGGCCTTGGCAAAGATCGGGAAGGCGCGACGACCGGCGTCGAAGCTGGGGGCGCCGAGCTTCTTGCCGTTGAGGTCGGCCGGCGTCTTGATGCCGCTCTTCTTGAGCGCCAGCACCGCTGCCGGCGTGTTGTTGTAGACCATCATCACGGCCACCGGCTTGTTGGCCGCGTCGGGGTTGTTGGCGTGAAATTCCATCAGCGCCGCCAGGTCGGCGAAGCCCATGTCGTAGCTGCCGCTCGCCACGCGCGTGACCGTGCCGCCCGAGCCGTTGCCGGCGTCGATCGTCACGTCCAGCCCGGC
>JANPMR010000605.1:0-4847 GCA_031427055.1 Rubrivivax sp. | reverse complement strand
AAGCGCCTGTACCTGAGCTTCAGCCAGACGCGCATGCTGCACGGCCAGACGCGCTACAACGTGAAGAGCCGCTTCTTCGACGAGTTGCCCGACGCGTCGCTGAAGTGGATCACGCCGCGCCAGCAGGGCTTCGGCTCGGGCTATGCGCGCGAGTACCAGCAGGCCTGGCAGCGCGGCAGCGGCCTGTCCGGCATCGTGGGGGCAGGGCGTGTGGCGCCACCGCCGCCGTCAGTACCGTACACGCCCGCCGCCACGCCGGGGCAGCAGGGTCTGCGGGTCGGGCAAACCGTCTTCCACACCAAGTTTGGTGAAGGCGTGATCGCCACGCTCGAAGGCCGCGGCGTCGACGCCCGCGCCCAGGTGAGTTTTGGTCGCCACGGCAGCAAGTGGCTGGCGCTGGCCATCGCCAAGCTCACGCCAGTGGACTGACTACGGCGCCTCGACGGGGTCTGGCGTCGGCGGCGGTGCGCCGCCAAAGCTGTCGTTGAAGGCAAACAGCAGCGAGATGTAGAACACGGCCGAGAACACCAGCCCGGCGGGCACGGCCAGCACGCTGGCCATCTGCGGCGCGCCGATAAGGCCAAACACCAGCGCCGCCGTGACGCCAAACACCAGCACCACGCCCACCCAGCCCAGCAGGTAGGTGAAGAACGCGCCGCGGCAGGCCCACACCGCCAGCGTGCTGGAAAACAGCGCCTGGCCCACGCTCTGCCCGCCCCAGTGCACCAGCGCCGGCGCGTGCCAGTAGGGCACCGACAGCAGTGTGCCCAGCGTGGCGCCGATGAGCAGCGCCCAGCTCACGCCCGGCTCGGTCAGCAGTGCGTCGATCTGGGCCTGCGCGGGTGCGCCCTTGGCCAGCAGCGTCTGCAGCCGGCCCCAGGCGTTGTCGGAGACCACATCTGCCAGCAGCAAGATGGCCAGCGCCAGCAATCCGTAGCTCACGCACAGGATCAGCAGGGCGCGCCGGCGCGCCGCGTCACCGCGCAGCGGCTCGATGTACTGGCGCGGGTGGATGGGCCCGTCGAGCAGCGCCGATTGGCCCGCCACCATGAAGCCCAGCGACAGCAGTGGCAGCGCCATCATCTGCACCAGGCCACCCAGGATCGGCACCAGGCTGACCAGCAACGCCAGCCCCAGGAAGACCGCGAACAGCGAGGTGAAGGCCAGCGGACGGCGCGCGAAGAGCCGGAAGGAGTCGGCGATCCAGCGTGGGCCGCGCGCGGCGGAGACGGGTTTGAGCAGCAGGGCCATGGGTGGGGATTCTCAGCGCGGCGGATGCCACGGCTGCGCGATGCGCAAGCGCAGCACGCGTTCGAAGTGGTTGGGGTCCTTGGGGCTGAGCAAGGCCGCGTCGCGCGGCAGGTGCCAGTCCCACAGGCGGGATATCCAAAAGCGCAAGGCTGCCGCGCGCAGCAGCGCGGGCATGGCGCGCACCTCGCCATGCGTCAGCGGGCGCACCCGCTCGTAGGCGCCGATGAAGGCGCCGGCGCGTGCTTCGTCGAGTGCGCCGGTGGCCATGTCGGCGCACCAGTCGTTGAGGCAGACGGCGACGTCGAACAGCAGCGCGTCGGTGCCGGCAAAGTAGAAGTCGAAGAAGCCGCACAAGCGATCCGGCCCGGCGGTGTCGTCGAACATCACGTTGTCGCGAAACAGGTCGGCGTGGATGGGCCCGCGGGGCAGGGCTTGCCCCGCAGGCGACGCGGCCAGATGCTGCTGATAGGCCAGTTCCTCAGCCAACAACGCGGCTTGCTCCGACCCAAGATGCGGCAGCACCACCGGCACGGTCTCGGTCCACCACGGCAGGCCTCGCAGATGCGCTTGCTGCATCTCGAAGCCGGCGCCCGCCAGGTGCATGCGCGCCAGCATCGCGCCCACCTGGGCGCAGTGCCCCGCGGCGGGCAACAGACGGTGGCTGCCAGGCAGCCGCGTGACCACCGCCGCGGGCTTGCCGCCCGCATGGTGCAGCAGGCTGCCGCCGGCATCGGGCTGCGGCGCCGGCACCGGGATGCCGTGCGCCGCCAGGTGTTGCATCAGGTGCAGGTAGTAGGGCAGCTGCTCGGCCGGCAGGCGCTCGAACAGCGTCAGCACCCACTGGCCGCGTGTGGTGCTGGCGTAGTAGTTGGTGTTCTCGATGCCCGAGCGGATGCCCTGCAGATCGGTCAGCGGGCCCAGCCCCAGCGACTGCAGCAGCGCGTCGGCTTCGGCGGGGCCGACTTCGGTGTAGACCGCCATCGCGGCGCCTCAGAAGCTGAAGATCGACCAGGCCCGCTGCCCGGCCGCGCCGCGCTGCTGCGTGGCGTCGCGGCCCGGCGGGGCGACGATGATTTCGTAGGCGGCCACGCCGCCGATCTTGCTTTGCACCGTGATGCGCTGGGGGGTGCCGCGCAGCCGCGTTTCTTCGATGCGGGCGCCATCGTCTTCGATCACTTTGCGGGTGAGCGATTCGACCGGGGCACTGGCGGCCGCAGCCGAGACGCCCGGCACGGCCTGCGCCTGGCACACCGCGGCGGCAAGCATTGCGACGAGGCCAGCCGGCAAACGCACAAAGAAGCTCATGTTCGGGATTCTACGCAGCGGGGCAGCCGGCGGTGCCCGGCGCGACAATCCACCGCATGAGCGACAAGACCATGCTGCTGGTGGACGGTTCCAGCTACCTTTACCGCGCCTTCCACGCCATGCCCGATCTGCGCTCGGGCGACGGCTTTCCCACCGGCGCCGTGCACGGCATGGTGGCGATGATGAAGCGGCTGCGTGAGCAGATTCCGGCCGAGCACGCCGTGTGCGTGTTCGACGCCAAAGGCCCCACCTTTCGCGACGCCTGGTACGACCAGTACAAGGCCAACCGCGCGCCCATGCCCGAGGCCCTGGTGCAGCAGATTGCGCCGATCCACGAAGTCGTGCGCCTGCTCGGCTGGCCAGTGCTCGAAGTGCCCGGCATCGAGGCCGACGACGCCATCGGCACACTGGCCCGCGTGGCCGCGGCCAGCGGCCACAAGGTGGTCATCTCTACCGGCGACAAGGACCTGGCGCAACTCGTCACCGCAGACGTGACGCTCATCAACACCATGAGCAACGAGCGGCTCGACATCGAGGGCGTGAAGGCCAAGTTCGGCGTGCCGCCTGATCGCATCATCGACTACCTCACGCTGGTGGGCGACACGGTCGACAACGTGCCCGGCGTCGACAAAGTCGGGCCCAAGACTGCCGCCAAATGGATTGCCGACTACGGCAGCCTCGACGGCGTGGTGGCCGCCGCCGACAGCATCAAGGGCGCCACGGGCGACAACCTGCGCAAGGCGCTCGGCTGGCTGCCGCAGGGGCGGCGCCTGATCACGGTGGTCACCGACTGCGACCTGGCCGCGCACGTCGAAGGCTGGCCGGCGCTGGACGCATTGGCGCTGCGGCCGGTGGACGAGCCGGCGCTGCTGGCCTTCTACCAGCGCTACGACTTTCGCAGTTTTCGCAAGGAGCTCGAGGGCGCGCTCGGCGGCGGCAGCGCTGCGCCGCGCGCCATCGCGGCCGGCGATGCACCGGCCGCGCCGACGGCGCCGCGCGCGCCCGCAGTGCCGCTGGCGCGCGAGTACGAGGCCATCAGCACCTGGGAGCGGCTCGACCACTGGCTTGGCGTGATCCAGGCCGCTGAGCTGGTGGCCCTGGACACCGAGACCGACTCGCTCGACCCCATGCGCGCGCGCATCGTCGGCATCAGCTTCGCCGTCGAGCCCGGCCGCGCCGCCTATGTGCCGCTGGCGCACAGCTATCCCGGTGCGGCCGATCAATTGCCGCTGGCCGAGGTGCTGGAGCGGCTCAAGCCCTGGCTGGAAGACGCCACGCGCGCCAAGCTCGGCCAGAACGTCAAGTACGACACCCACGTGCTGGCCAATGCCGGCATTGCGGTGCGCGGCTTCGTGCATGACACGCTGCTGCAGAGCTACGTGCTCGAGGCGCACAAGCCACACAGCCTGGAAAGCCTGGCCGAGCGCCACCTGGGCCGCAAGGGCTTGAGCTACGAGGACCTGTGCGGCAAGGGAGTCAACCAGATTTCTTTCGCCCAGGTCGAGATCGGCCGCGCCGCCGAGTACTCGGGCGAAGACAGCGAGATGACGCTGCAGGTGCACCAGACGCTTTGGCCCGAGGTGGCGGCCGACGCGGGCCTGCGCTTCGTCTACGAGCAGATCGAGATGCCGGTGAGCGCGCTGCTCGGCCGCATCGAGCGGCACGGCGTGCTCATCGACTCTGCCGTGCTGGCGCGCCAGAGCCAGCAGCTCGCCGAGCGCATGGTGGCGCTCGAGCAAGAGGCCTACGCCATCGCCGGCCAGCCCTTCAACATGGGCAGCCCCAAGCAGATCGGCGAGATCCTGTTTGGCAAGCTGGGCCTGCCGGTGAAGAAGAAAACGGCCAGCGGCGCGCCCAGTACCGACGAAGAAGTGCTGCAGGAGCTGGCCGCCGACTACCCGCTGCCGGCGCGCATCCTAGAGCACCGCAGCCTGGCCAAATTGAAGGGCACCTACACCGACAAGCTGCCGCTGATGGTCAACCCGGCCACCGGCCGCGTGCACACCAACTACGCGCAGGCGGTGGCGGTGACGGGGCGGCTGAGCAGCAACGACCCCAACCTGCAGAACATCCCCATCCGCACGCCCGAGGGCCGGCGCGTGCGCGAGGCCTTCATCGCGCCGCCAGGCCATGTGCTGATGAGCGCCGATTACTCGCAGATCGAGCTGCGCATCATGGCCCACATCAGCGAAGACCCGGCCCTGCTGCGCGCCTTCGAGCGTGGCCTGGACGTGCACAAGGCCACCGCCAGCGAGGTCTTCGGCACACCGGTAGCAGAGGTGTCAAGCGAG
>JANPMR010000604.1:0-3159 GCA_031427055.1 Rubrivivax sp. | reverse complement strand
GACGTGCCCGGCCACGAGAAGCTGGTGCGCAACATGCTGGCCGGCGCCACCGGCATCGACCACGTGATGCTGGTCATCGCCGCCGACGACGGCCCCATGCCGCAGACGCGCGAGCACTTGGCCATCCTGAGCCTGCTGGGGCTGTCGCAAGGCGTGGTGGCGCTGACCAAATGCGATCTCGTCACCCCCGAGCGGCTGGTGCAGGCGACGGCCGAAGTTCGCGCGCTGCTCGCCAAGAGCCCGCTGGCCGCGGCGCCCATCCTGCCGCTGTCGCCGATCACCGGCGAAGGCATCGACGCGCTGCGCGAGCATCTCGAACAAGCCCGCTTGTCACGCCCGCCTGCGCCGCGACAAGGCTTGTTCAGGCTGGCCGTGGACCGCTGCTTCACGCTGGCCGGCATCGGCACCGTGGTCACCGGCACGGCCTTCGCAGGCCGTGTGTCGGTGGGCGACAAGTTGAAGGTGTCGCCCAGCGGCCGCGAGGTGCGCGTGCGCGGCATCCACGCGCAGGGCCTGCAGGCAGCAGACGGCCATGCCGGACAGCGGCTGGCGCTCAACCTGGCCGGCGTGGACAAGGCCGACGTGCGGCGCGGCGACTGGATCGTCGCCGACGCACTGCACGCCCCCACGCAGCGCTTTGACGTCCGCCTGCACGTGCTGGCGGCCGAGCCCAAACCGCTGGCGCACTGGACGCCGGTGCACCTGCACCTGGGCGCCGAGGACGTCGGCGCCCGCGTCATGCTGCTCGAAGGCGAGGCCATCGCCCCTGGCGCCAGCGCCCTCGTGCAGTTGAGCCTGGACCGCGCTATCGGCGCGCTGCACGGCGACCGCTTCATCCTGCGCGACCAGTCGGCGCTGCGCACCCTGGGCGGCGGCACGGTGGTCGACGCCTTTCCGCCCGCCACCCGCCGGCATCGCGCGCAGCGTCTGGCGGCATTGGCCGCGCTCGAGCAGCCCACCGCCGCCGAGGCGCTGGCCGCCACGCTGCGGCTCGAGGCGCCGCAGGGCACGGACGCGCGGCTGTTCGCCATCCAGTGGAACCTGACCGACGCCGACCGGCTGGCGTTGCTGGCGCAGGTGCCGCACCGCGCCATCACCGATGCCGGACACGAGCTGCTTTTTGCCCCCGGCCAGCTCGAGCGCTATGCCGCGGCCGTGGCGCAGCACCTGGACGCCCACCACCGCAAGTCGCCCGACAGCCCGGGCCTGGTGCAAGAGACGCTGCAGCGCGCCATTCGCGACAAGCCCGCGGGCGCCGTGTTTGCGTTGCTGCTGCAGTGGCTGATCAAGCAGGGCCAACTCAAGCGCGATGGGCGGCATTTGGCGCTGGCGAGCCACGACGCGTCGCTGCAGGGCGCCGAGAAGCAGATCTGGGAGCGCCTGAAGCCCTGGCTGGACGAAGGCGGCATCCACCCGCCGATGCTCAGCGACCTGCTGCTGCGCGACCGCAGCCTGCGCAAGGACCAGGTGCTGCGCGTCATGCAGCGCCTGCAACGCATGGGCAAGATTCACCCGGTGGGTGCCGAGTACTTCATCCAGACCGAGCACTTCGTGCAGCTTGCCGTGCGCGCCCACGAGCTGGCCGCGGCCGACCCGAACCAGCGCCTGAATCTGAAGGAAATGCGCGAGCGCACCGGCATCAGCCGGCACTTGTCGGTGCCGCTGGTAGAGTACTTTGACCAGATCGGTCTGACCCAGCGCGACGAGGTGGGGCGCCACTTTCGCCGCGATCCGCGCAAGGTTTTCGAAGGCTGATCGACAGCCCATCTCTGGAGGGTGATCGTCCCCCGGTGGGGCGTCCGGTCTGCAAAACCGGGTGGGGCTGCTTGGCAGTCCCAGGTGGGTTCGACTCCCACCGCCCTCCGCCCCTGGAATGGGCCCACCCCCGAAGCGCCTGCGGCGCTTCCCCCTCAAGGGGGCGCCGCTGGCGGCCCGGCGAAGCCGGTTCCGCGGCGGCCGCTTGAAGGGCGGCCTGCTGGCGCGGCCTTGTCCGTGAAACACTGTCGTCATGACTGCTGAAGCCTTGCACCGCCCGCCGTCGCTTGACAAGTTGCTCGACACGCCGGTGCTGCGTGCCTTGCAGGCGCAACACGGCCGCGCCGCCACACTGGCCGCGGCGCGCGCGGCGCTGGACGAATGGCGTGCGAACGCCGCCGGGCAGCCGTTCGACGTGCCGGCATTCGAGGCGGCCTGCACGGGCCGGCTGGACGCGCAGGCGCGGCTGGCGCTGCGCCCGGTCTTCAACCTCACCGGCACCGTGCTGCACACCAACCTGGGCCGCGCGGTGATGGCACCCGAGGCGATAGACGCCGTGCTGGCGGTGATGCGCGGCGCCGTCAACCTCGAGTACGACCTGGCCAGCGGCGCGCGCGGTGATCGCGATGAGCACATCGACGGCTTGCTGAAAGAGCTTACCGGCGCCGAGGCCGCCACCGCCGTCAACAACAACGCCGCGGCGGTGCTGCTGGTGCTGGCGGCGCTGGCCGACCGCAAGGAAGTACCGGTCTCGCGCGGCGAGCTGATCGAGATCGGCGGCGCCTTCCGCATCCCCGACATCATGCGCCGCGCCGGCGCCAAGCTGGTCGAAGTCGGCGCCACCAACCGCACCCACCTGCGCGACTTCGAAGACGCGTTCACCCCGCGCACGGCGCTGGTGATGAAGGTGCACACCAGCAACTACGCCATCCAGGGCTTCACGGCCAGCGTGCCGGTGGCCGAGCTGGCCGCCCTGTGCAAGGCGCACGGCCTGCCCTTCGTCGAAGACCTGGGCAGCGGCACGCTGGTCGACCTGACACGCTGGGGCCTGCCGGCCGAGCCGACGCCGATGCAGTCCATCGCCGCCGGCGCCAACATCGTCACCTTCAGCGGCGACAAGTTGCTGGGCGGCCCGCAGGCCGGGTTGATCGTGGGCGACAAGGCGCTGATTGCGAAGATCAAGCGCCACCCGCTCAAGCGCTCGCTGCGGCTGGACAAGATGACCATCGCCGCGCTCGAGGCCACGCTCAAGCTCTACCGCGACCCCGACCGCCTGGCGCAGCGCCTGCCCACGCTGCGCCTGCTGACGCGCGGCGAGGCCGAATTGCGCCAGTTGGCCGAGCGCCTGGCGCCTGCGGTCGCGCTGGCGCTGGGTGATCGGGCCCAGGTGCAGATCCTGCCCTG
>JANPMR010000603.1:0-4901 GCA_031427055.1 Rubrivivax sp. | reverse complement strand
GTGAACGGGATGCAGCGAAACACCGCCGCGATCGAGCCGCGTTGCTTGAAGGCCGAGAGGCGAAAACTGCCCACCCGCGCCAGGCTGATGCCGACGTTGAGCTCGCCGGTGTCGTCGAGTTCTTCGAGCTGCTGCGGCACCAGCAGCTCCGACAGCAACTGGCGCGTCTGGTTGACGGTGAGCAACTGGTCCGACAGCTGCAGGATCTGGCCGTTGATCTTGATCAGGATCGGCGTGTTGGCCGACATGTAGACGTCGGACGCCTGCTTCTCCGCCATCAGGCGCAAGACGCGCTCAAGGTTGTTGGCCATCGGCTTGCTCCTGCGCTCGCGTCAGGCGCGAAGCAATTCGTTGATGCTGGTCTTGGCGCGCGTCTGCGCGTCGACCTTCTTGACGATCACCGCGCAGTACAGGCTGTGCGTGCCGTCGGCGGAGGGCAGGTTGCCCGACACCACCACGCTGCCGGCGGGGATGCGGCCGTAGCTCACGGTGCCGGTGGCGCGGTCGTAGATCTTGGTGCTCTGGCCGATGTAGACGCCCATGCTGATGACCGAGTTTTCTTCGACGATCACGCCCTCGACGACCTCGCTGCGCGCGCCGATGAAGCAGTTGTCTTCGATGATGGTCGGGTTGGCCTGGATCGGTTCGAGCACGCCGCCGATGCCGACGCCGCCCGACAGGTGCACGTTCTTGCCGATCTGCGCGCACGAGCCCACGGTGGCCCAGGTGTCGACCATGGTGCCTTCGTCGACATAGGCGCCGATGTTCACGTAGCTGGGCATCAGCACCACGTTGCGGGCGATGTAGCTGCCGCGGCGGGCCACCGCTGGCGGCACCACGCGCACGCCGGTCTCGCGCATCGCGGCCTCGTCGAGGTGCGCAAACTTGGGCTTCACCTTGTCAAAGAAGTGCAGGTCGCCCGAGCGGATGACGTGGTTGTCGGTAAGCCGAAAGCTCAGCAGCACGGCCTTTTTCAGCCACTGGTTGACGACCCAGTCACCCACGCCGCGCCGCTCGGCCACGCGCAGGCGGCCGGCGTTGAGCTCGGCGATGGCCTGTTCGACGGCGTCGCGCACCTCGGGTGCGTTGACGGCGGAAATTTCGGTGCGGCTTTCCCAGGCGAGTTCGATGGTGGGTTGCAGCAGTTCTGCGGTGCTCATGCGAGGCTTTCGGTGTGGGTGACGATGCGGCGCGCGGCTTCGATGCACTCGGCCAGTGGCGCCACCAGGGCCATGCGGATACGGCCAGCGCCCGGGTTGTGGCCCTGCACCTCGCGCGCCAGCAAGCTGCCAGGCAGGACGGCCACATTGTATTGAGCGAGCAGGCCACGCGCGAAGGCGATCTCGTCGGCGACGCCGCCCGCCACGGCGGGGTTCCCGGGGATGGCGGCCCACAGGTAGAACGCGGCGTCGGGCAGTGCCACGTCGAGCACGGGCGACAGCAGCGGCATGAGCTGCGCGAACTTGGCGCGGTAGAGCTCGCGATTGGCAGCCACGTGCGTCTCGTCGCCCCAGGCTGCGATGCTGGCGCGCTGCACCATGCCACCCATGGCACTGCCGTGGTAGGTGCGGTAGAGCAGGAAGGCCTTGATCAGCGCGCGGTCCCCGGCCACGAAGCCCGAGCGCAGCCCGGGCACGTTGCTGCGCTTGGACAGGCTGGTCAGCGCGACGAGATTTCGAAAGTCGTCGCGCCCCAGCGCGCGCGCGGCCTGCAGGCTGCCCAGCGGTGCTTCGTCTCCGAAGTAGATCTCCGAGTAACACTCGTCACTGGCGATCACGAAGCCGTGGCGGTCGCTCAGCTCGAACAGCCGCTGCCATTCGGCCAGCGGCATCACCGCGCCGGTGGGGTTGCCGGGCGAGCACACATATAGCAGTTGCGTGCGTGCCCAGGTGGCGTCGTCCACGGCATCCCAGTCGGCAGCGAAGTTGCGCGCCGGCACGCTGGGCACGAAGACGGTTTGCGCGCCGGCCAGCAAGGCCGCGCCCTCGTAGATTTGATAGAACGGATTGGGGCAGACCACCACGGCGCCGGGCCGGCCGGGGTCGATCACGGTCTGCGCCAGCGCAAAGAGTGCCTCGCGCGAGCCGTTCACGGGCAGCACCTGCGTCGCCGCGTCGAGCGTTACCGCGTAACGGCGCTGCACCCAGCCGGCGATGGCCTCGCGCAGCGCAGGCTCGCCGGCGGTGGCCGGGTAACTGCTGAGCTGGGGCAGCGAGCGCATCAGGGCGTCTTCGATCAGGGCTGGCGTGGCATGGCGGGGCTCGCCGATGCCCAGGCTGATGGGCGCGAAGGCCGGGTTGGGCACGATGCCCTGCGTGAGCTCGCGCCAGCGCTCGAAAGGGTAGGGCTGCAGCAGCGAGAGGCGCGGGTTCATGACGGGGATTATCCCGGAGCCCGCCCGATGGGCTGCCCCGTGGGACAGGCCCAAGGGACTGCCCCGTTGGCAAGGGCCGCGGGCTCGCGCATCATCGGCTGCATGACGACGCTTTCGAGATATCGCTTTGCCTTGGCCTGGGCCTTGCCAGTGGGCGTAGCTGGCGCAGCACTGGTGTCGCCGCTGGCGGCCTGGGCCATGATGTTCGGCTACCAGCTGCTGCTGGCGCTGGCCGAGCGGGTGCCGGGCCTGCGGCACTCGCCGCCTGCAGAGCCACAGACCGCCTGGCACCGCTGGTGCGTCCGCGTCCATCTGCCCTTGCAGTTCACTCTGTTGGCGCTTGGGCTGTGGCTGGTGGCGACGCAGCCGATGGGCCCTGGTGCCGTGGTGTTGTTGGCCCTCGGCGTGGGCGGCGTCTGCGGCAGCCAGGGCATCACCTTTGCGCACGAGCTGGGTCATTCGCGCTCCCGCGCCGACCGGCTTGCCGCCTGGCTGCTGATGAGCAGCGTCTGCTACGCGCACTTCATGGTCGAGCACTACCGCGGCCACCACCCGCGCGCCGCCACTTTCGAAGACCCCGCCTCGGCGCGCGCGGGCGAAAGCCTCTGGCGATTTTTGCCACGCACGCTGGCCGGCAGCTGGGCCAGCGCCTGGGCGCTGGAAGCCCAGCAGCTGCGCCAGCTGCAACGCGGCTGGATGCGCAGCCCGCTGCTGTGGGCCAGCGTGGCGCAGGTGGCGTGGCTGGCCCTCATCACGGCCTGGCTGGGGCCGCTGGCGCTGCTGTTCTGGATCGTGCAGTCGGCCTATGCGGTGTTCTTGCTCGAGGCCATCAACTACATCGAGCATTACGGCCTGCAGCGCAGCGTGCAGGGTGGCAGGCGCGAGCCCTTCGGCATGCAGCACGCCTGGAACGCTGACCACGTGCTGACCAACTCGCTGGTCGCCAACCTGCAGCGCCACAGCGACCACCACATGCACGCCTGGAAGCCCTACGCCGAGCTCGAGCCGCTGCCCGGGCCGCAACTGCCCACGGGTTACGCCGGCTGCCTGTTCCTGGCCTCGGTGCCGCCACTGTGGTTTCGCGCCATGCGGCCGCGGCTGGCGGCGTTGAACGCGTAAGGGCCTTACAAGGCGCCGCGGCAGCCCGGCGCGCCGCAGCGGCAGGCCAGCCGGCCTTCGTGGTGCGTGTCGCCGTAATCCACCGTGATCTCTTCGCCGGTGGCGATGGCGCGCAGTGCGTAGAACTCCACCCGGCCCTGGCGGATGCACAGCCGCGCGTTGGGGCGGCAGCTGTGGTTGGTGTAGCGCATGGGGTCGGCGCTCTTGCTGAAGTCGATGGCCTTCTTGTCGGAGAGCTCGACGATCATGATGCGAACGCTCCGCGTGGCGCGGATGCGCGCCTGCTGCACGCTGATGCTCTCGCCGCGAATCTCACCGATCTTCAAGCGCGGCGGGATGGTCTGGGCCGCATAGGCACCTTGGCCGTCGATGGTGCTCGGCCGCACGTCGACGGCGTACTTTTGGTACGCAGGCCGCGTTGCATCCATCAGCGACGCCTCATGCGGCCGGCAGATCGACCCTGGGCGCCGGCTTCCAGCCCTTCTTGCGGTGCTCGGCCGTCACGAAGGTGCGGATGCCGCCGCGCACGTACCAGTCGGCGTGGACGCGCAAGAAGCGCGGCTGGATCGCCGCCACGATGTCGGCGAGCACGATGTTGGTCACCTTTTCGTGGAAGGCGCCGTCGTTGCGAAAACTCCAGAAGTACATCTTCAAACTCTTGAGTTCGACGCACAGCTTGTCGGCCACGATCTCGATCGTGAAGTGCGCGAAGTCGGGCTGGCCGGTCAGCGGGCACAGGCAGGTGAACTCGGGCACGTCGAAGCGGATGACGTAATCGCGCTCGGGCGCCGGGTTGGCAAAGACCTGCAGCTCGCGGCTGGGTTGGCTGGGTGGTGTGGGCGGTGCCTGACGCTGGCCGGGGCTGGTTTTCTGTGCGGATTTGGATGCGGACTGGGGTGCGGTGCGGGCCATCGGAAGACTCGGGTGTTGGGGCTCTGGAACGGGCTCGATCAAAGGGGCGCGATGGTATCATCCGGCGCTGGGTGCGCTCTCGATAAGAGCGCATTTTTTCATTCAAATCAAGCACTTGCGCGCGCTCGACGGGCGCGCGCCATCACCCCCTCATTCCCCCAGGCGATGCGCCTCACACAGATCAAACTCTCCGGCTTCAAGTCTTTCGCCGAGCCCACCACCTTTCAGCTGCCGGGTCAGCTTGTGGGCGTGGTCGGGCCCCACGGTTGCGGCAAGAGCAACATCATGGACGCCGTGCGCTGGGTGCTCGGCGAAAGCAAGGCCAGCGAACTGCGCGGCGAAAGCATGCAGGACGTCATCTTCAACGGCAGCGGCCTGCGCAAGCCGGCCAGCCGGGCCAGCGTCGAACTGGTGTTCGACAACACCCTGGCGCGCGCTGGCGGCCAGTGGAACAGCTTTGCCGAGATCGCCGTCAAGCGCACGCTCACCCGCGACG
>JANPMR010000602.1:0-11385 GCA_031427055.1 Rubrivivax sp. | reverse complement strand
ATGCGAATCCTGATTGCCAACGACGACGGTTATCTCGCCCCCGGCCTGGCCGCGCTGGTGCGCGCTTGCGAAGGGCTGGGCACGATCGACGTCATCGCCCCTGAACAAAACGCCAGCGGTACCTCCAACGCGCTGACGCTGACGCGGCCGCTGACGGTGTTCGAGGCCCGTGGCGAGCACGTCAAGGGCTTTCGTGTCGTCAATGGCACGCCATCAGACTGCGTGCACGTGGCGTTGACCGGCCTGCTGGGCTACAAGCCCGACCTCGTGTTGTCGGGCATCAACAACGGCGCCAACATGGGCGACGACACGCTGTACTCGGGCACTGTGGCCGCGGCGATGGAAGGCTATCTCTTTGGCGTGCCGGCGATCGCCTTCTCGCAGGCCGAGAAGGGCTGGGGCGAGATCGATGCCGCCGCCAGCGCAGCGCGCGCCGTGATCGACCACGTGCTGGCCTGCTCGCCACTGGGCGGCGCGCCCTGGTTGCTCAACGTCAACATTCCCAACCGCGCCGACGCCGCTGTGCTGCCGCGATGCATCACGCGCCTGGGCCGTCGCCACGCCAGCGAGGCAGTCATCCGGCAGACCAGCCCGCGCGGCGAGACCATCTACTGGATCGGGCCCGCCGGCGACGCGCGCGAGTGCGGCGAGGGCACCGACTTCCACGCCGTGGCCAGCGGTTGCGTGTCGATCACGCCGCTGCAGGTGGACCTGACCGACCATGCCGGCAGTGCCGCGTGGGCGGCGCGGCTGGCCGGCCGCGTTGCATGACGCGCCCGGCGCGGTTTCCGGTTGCACTGGACCGGCTTCAAGGCTCGGCAAAGGTGACCGCCGCAACGACGCCGCGCGTGGTGCTGCGGCCGCAACGCCCTTTGCAGCACGCGGCCAAGACGGCACAGCAGTTGCGCGCGCCCAGTGGGCTGGGGCTGGACTCCGCCGCGGTGCGCATGCGCATGGTGGATCGCCTGCGCGCCGACGGCCTGCGCTGCGAGCCGGTGCTTGCGGCGCTGGCTCAGGTCGAGCGCCACCGCTTCATCGACAGCGCACTGGCCAATCAGGCCTATGAAGACACCAGCCTGCCGATCGGCCTGTCGCAGACGATCTCCAAACCTTCAGTGGTGGGCCACATGCTGGCGCTGCTGTTCGAGGGTGACTTTGCGGCGGCGCAGGGCCATCTCGGGCGTGTGCTCGAGATTGGCACCGGCTGCGGCTACCAGGCCGCGCTGCTGGCCCGCCTGGCACGCGGTGTGGTCTCTGTCGAGCGGCTGCGCGCGCTGCACGACAAGGCGCTCGAGAACCTGGCGCCGGACCGGGCGGCAGGTCGAGCCCCCGACCTGCGCTTGGTGTTTGGTGATGGCCGCCTGGGCCACGCGCCGCGTGCGCCGTACCAGAGCATCGTCGCCGCGGCGGGTGGCGAGGACCTGCCTGCGGCCTGGCTCGAGCAACTCGACATCGGCGGGCGCCTGGTGGCACCCATGCACGACCTTGGCAGCGGCGGCCAGGTGCTGATGGTGGTGGACAAGCGCGCCGAGGGCCTGGTCACCCGCCGCCTCGATGCGGTGCATTTCGTTCCCCTAAAATCGGGCACTGCATGAGCGCTCTCGAATTGCCCCCCCGCGTGACACGGCGGCTGGCCCAGGCCGCCGCGGCCTTGTGCGTGGCGCTGCTTGCGGGCTGCGCGTCGCCGAGGCATCGCGCGCCCGTCGAAGATCGCAAGCCGCCCGCGCGTGCGGCCGTCACGGCGCCTGCCACGGGTGCAGCCGCCGTTGTGGCCAGCGCCAACGCGGCTCCTGGGACCGTGCCGGCGCCGGTCGCCGCCGCTGATGCTGCCGTCAAACCGCTGCCGGGTGCCGAGAACGCGGGCAAACCGGGCTACTACAGCGTGCAGAAGGGCGACACGCTGATCCGCATCGGCCTGGACAACGGCCAGCCCTGGCGCGACATCGCGCGCTGGAACGGCATCGAGAACGCCAACCTGATCGAAGTCGGCCAGGTGTTGCGCGTGGCGCCGCCCAGCGCCGACACCAGCGGCGTGAGCACGCGGCCGGTGGCCACCGCGGGGCGCGTGGACAGCCGCGCGCTGGACAGCCGCCCTGCGGCGGCGCCCGCGAACGCGGTCGTGAACGCCGCCGTGAGTGGCGCCGCGCCGACGTCGGTATCGACGGCCGCGTCGGCGTCTGTGCCGGCGTCGTCACCCGCCGCTGCGCCCGGGTTGCCGCGAGAGACTGATGACGACCCTGTCTTCGCCTGGCCTGCGGCCGGTGCAGTGGGGTCGGCATTCGAAGAGGGCAAGAACAAGGGGCTCGCCATTCTCGGCAAGGCCGGCGACCCGGTGCTTGCATCGGCCGACGGGCGCGTGGTCTACGCCGGCTCGGGGCTGCGCGGCTACGGCAACCTGATCATCGTCAAGCACAACGCCACTTTCCTGACCGCCTACGCGCACAACCAGACACTGCTGGTGAAAGAAGATCAGGCCGTGCGCAAGGGCCAGCGAATCGCCGAGATGGGCGCCAGCGACGCCGAGCGCGTGCAATTGCACTTCGAAGTGCGCCGCCTGGGCAAACCCGTCGACCCGGCACGTCTGCTGCCACCGCGTTAAGGGTCGCAGGCGCGGCCACCGGTGCCGGGATAATCGGCCCATGGCAAACGGATTGGATTGGCTTGACGTCGAGTCGCTCGACCTCGAAGCCCAGGGCGTGGCGCGGCGCGCCGACGGCAAGGTGGTCTTCATCGAGGGCGCCTTGCCCGGCGAGCGTGTGCAGGTGCAGGTCTCGCGCAAGAAGAACAACTGGGAGCAGGGCCTGATGTCGGCACTGGCGCGCGAGAGCGCCCAGCGCGTGCGCCCGGGCTGTCCGCACTTCGGCTTGCATGCCGGTGCCTGCGGCGGCTGCAAGATGCAGCACCTGCACCCGGCCGCGCAGGTGGCGGTCAAGCAGCGCGTCCTGGAGGACAACCTGTGGCACCTGGGCAAGCTCAAGCCCGAGCGCATGCTGCGTGCCATCGAAGGCCCGGCCTGGGGCTACCGTGACCGGGCTCGGCTGTCGGTTCGCTTCGTGGCCAAGAAGGGCACCGTGCTGATCGGCTTTCACGAACGCCGCTCGCGCTATGTCGCCGACATGTCGGTGTGCCCCGTGCTGCCGGCGCGCGTCAGCGCCATGCTGTTGCCGCTGCGTGCTCTGATTGGCAGCATGGACCAGCGCGACCGCCTGCCGCAGATCGAATTGGCCGCCGGCGACGGCGTCACCGCGCTGGTGTTGCGGCATCTCGAGCCGCTGACCGAGGCCGACATCGAGCGCTTGCGCGCGTTTGCCGCCGCGCATGAGGTGCAATGGTGGCTGCAGTCCAAGGGGCCCGACACGGTGCGTCTGCTCGACGACGAAGGCCCGGTGCTCAGCTACCGGCTGCCCGAGTTCGGCATCACCATGCCCTTCAAGCCGACCGACTTCACGCAGGTCAACCCGCACATCAACCGCGTGCTGGTCGAGCGCGCGCTGCGCCTGCTGGCGCCGCAGCGCCACGAGCGCGTCATCGACTGGTTCTGCGGCCTCGGCAACTTCACCCTGCCGCTGGCCACGCTGGCGGGCGAGGTGCTGGGCATCGAGGGCAGCGAGACACTGGTGGCGCGGGCGCGCGACAACGCGCAGCGCAATGGCTTGGCCGAGCGCACCCGCTTCAGTGTGCGCAACCTGTTCGAGATCACCACTGCAGACCTGCGCGCGCTGGACCCCGCCGAGCGCTGGCTCATCGATCCGCCGCGCGAAGGTGCGTTTGCACTGGCCAAGGCGATGGCCGACCTGAACGGCGCGCCCGGCTGGACACCGCCGCAGCGCATCGTCTATGTCAGCTGCAACCCGTCAACGCTGGCCCGCGACGCCGGGCTGCTGGTGCACCGCGCCGGCTATCGCTGCAGCCTGGCCGGCGTCATCAACATGTTTCCGCACACGGCGCATGTCGAGAGCATGGCGGTGTTCGACTTCGACCCCGCAGCGTCGGCCGCCGTGCCGGCGCTGGACGACGAGGCCGCTGCGCCTCAGGACGACGCGTCGGCGCTCGCGCCCGACAGCGCGGCGTCGATGGCGGCCAACGCCTCGGGCACGTTGAGCGGCTTGGTCAGGTAGCCGCGCACGCCGCGCGCGCGCATGGCGCCGATCTGCTGCCGCGTGGCGTCGGCAGAGACCACGATGATGGGCGTGTCGCGCAGCGCCGGGTCGACCTGCATGGCATCGATGGCGACGCTGCCATGCGCATCGGGCAAGTGCATGTCCAGCAGCAGCAAGCCCGGTCGGTGCTGGCGCATCAAGGCCAGGCCGCTGGCCACGGTGGCGGCCTGCAAGAGCTTGACGTGCGGCCGCTGGCGCAGGATTTCGCGCATCAGCATCGCGTTGACTTCGTTGTCCTCGATGTAGAGCACGGTGCCGCGCAGGCTGCGCGCGTCGCCCTCGGAAGCTGGCGCCGCCACCGGCGCAAGCGATGCTTGCTCACCCAGCGGCAGCGTGACGGTGAAGGTGCTGCCGATACCCGGGCTGCTGCTGACCGTGAGCGTGCCGTTCATCAAGGCCACCAGCCGTTGCGTGATGACCAGGCCGATGCCCGTGCCCTCGATAGTGCCGGTCTCCTGACCCAGGCGATTGAAGGGCTGGAACAACTGGGCCAGTTGCTGGGGCGACATGCCGCGGCCGCTGTCGATCACCCGGTACGCGAGATGGCGGCTGTCAAGGATCTCGCACTCGAGCATCACTGTGCCGGCGGGCCGGTTGTACTTGGCCGCGTTGCCCAGCAGATTGACCAGAACCTGCGTCAGGCGCGTCACATCGGCCAGCACGGGCGGCAGCGGTGTGGATTGATCGGCGCCAACCCTGCGCTGCGTGAAGCTGACGCCGAAGCGGGTCATCAGCGAGGCTGTCATCTCGGCGGCGCGATCGGCCACCTGGAGCGCGTTGACCGCTTCGAGCGACATGCGCATCTGGCCGGCTTCGATGCGTGACAGGTCGAGCACGTCGTCGATCAGTTGCACGAGATGCCAGCCTGCGCGTTGGATCTGCTGCGCGCGGGCGCGCTGGCCCGGGGCGGGCGGTTCTTCGATGTCCATCTCGAGCAACTGGGCGTAGCCCAGCATGGCGTTGAGCGGGCTGCGCAGCTCGTGGCTCATGCGCGAGAGAAACTCCGACTTGGCCTGGCTGGCCGCCTCGGCGCTGTGCTGCGCCAGCTCGAGCGACTCGGCGCGCCGACGGTGCGTGATGTCGATGCCGACGCCCAGAAAGCCCTTGAGCGTGCCGTCCGGTTGGCGCACGGCGGTGACCGCCAGCGACACCAGCAGGCGCTGGCCATCGGCGCGGATGAAGGTCCAATCGCGCACCTCGTAGCCGCCGTGGCGGGCCTGCGCGGCAAAGACCTCGAAGCCACTGATGGGTTGCCCGAGCTGGCGTGTCAGCTCGGCGCCCCGAGCCGCCACTTCGTCTGCATCGTGCCAGAGCGCAGGCGTCACACGTCCGATCACGTCGTCGGGCAGCCGCTGCAGGATCTTGCGCGCGCCAGCGCTGAACACGGTGACGACGCCCTCGGTGTCGGTGGCAACGATCGCCACTTCGGTGGCGGCGTCGAGCACGGCCTGCAGGTCGCCTTGCGCCGCACGCGTCTGCCCTTCGCGCTCGTGCAGTTCGTCGAACAGGGCCTGCAAGCGACGCCACACGGCGCCGAATTCGGCGGTGTCGAAGCTCATCGGTGGCGGCGCGGAGCCACCCGTTGCCGCGTACTGGGCGGCGTCCGCCAGGCGTTCGACCTCGCGGCCGGCGCGTTGCGACAACCACCACGAAGCCGCCGCGGCCGCCGCCAGTGTCAGGCCGACGATGGCCAGCAAGACCCAGCCCAGCCGCAGCAGCGGTCCCAGCACCCACCGTGTCGGCTGTGCGACCAGGATGGTCCAGCCGATCGACGGTACGGGCAGCGCGAAGGCGAGGTGCTCCTCGCCTTCAAGCACCAACCGGCCCGACTCGGCACGCCCGTCGGCGGCCCGGGCCACGAGCTCCGAGCCACCCAGGTTTTCCTGGCGCAGGGCCTGGCCTGCGTCGGGGTGGGCAATGATGCGACCCGCGCGGTCGAGCACCACGGTGCGGGTCTCGCCGCTGCGCCCCAGCGACGCCAGCGATTGCGACAAGCCGGCGAGCGAAAACTCAAGCATGACATGGGTTGATCCGGCTGGCACCACAAGCACGGCGGTGACCTGGCCGCTCATCGTCGACAGGAAGGTCTCCGACCAGGTCGGCTGGCGAGAACGCATGGCCGCCATGAAGTGCGGCTTGGCCGACTGGTCGATGCCAATGAGATCGGCGACGTTCTGGCCCGCCGAGGCCTGCAAGGCAACGTGAGTGACGATGCCCCGCAGGTCAACCAGGTAGGCCGCCAGCAAAAAGCGGTCGGCCGTCACCAGCGACTGCAGCGTCGCCGTGACCTCGCGCCTCTCGATGGCACCGCGCGACAGCTCGCTCGCAAGCTGCTCGGCCGCACGCTGGCGCATCAGAAGTTGCAGCTGGACCTGATCGCGCACCGCGCTGGCCAGCTCGCGGTTGCGTGCTTCGCCGTGCGCCACCAGCGCCGGCACCAACAAGGCCACCGCCGACAGCGTGAGCGCGGCCACCGCCACCAGCGTGACCAGCAGAAACTGCCGCAACAGCCGGCGCCGCAGACTGGACCCGACGCGGACGGCGGCGCCGTCCTGCTGCACGCGCCGGTATACGCCCTCGGGGCTGCCCGGTACGGTCATGCGCCTGGGATCGACACGTACCGGCCGTCGCGCACTTCGGTCATGAACATGGGGGTGCGCGAGTCACCGTTCGCGTCAATGACGATGGATCGCTGCAGCCCGGCAAACGTCCGCGGCCGTTGCAGGCTGGCCAGCATCGTCGCGTCGGCGCGCTGCCGCATGGCTTCGACGCCCAGCAGCACCGCGTCGTATCCGGTGACCGACGGAAAGCCCGCGGCATCGCCAAAGCGCTGCTGGTAGCGCTCGACGAATTTGCGGTACACGGGCGCGCTGCTGTCGCGATCAAAGTACTGCGCCACCATCGCGCCGTCAATCGTGCGGCCACCCATCTGCGGGAATTGCTCGGTACCGGCCCAGGGAGACGCGGCGAAGGCGACCTTGACATCCTGGCGGCGCATCTGCTGGCAGAGCATGGAGGTGTCGGACGCGCTCGCCGCCAGCACCACGACATCGGGCTGGCCGGCAATGATCTGGCGCGCCAGATCGACATAGCTCAGCCCCGGCGCCGACTTGAACTCGATGGCCGCGGCGGGCTCGCCACCTTGCTCCTTGAAGCGCGCCGAACAGGCGCGTGTCCAGCTTTCGCTGAACGCGCGGTTGTTGACGTCAGCAACGGTCACCAGGCGGCGCCGGCCGCGCGCGATGAGGGCATCGGCCTGCTGGCGCGCGCCGGCAGGGGCGTCGGGTACGACGCGGAAGAAGGCATCGACCTTGCCGCTGAGCTCGTGCGTGGTGGCCGTTGGGCTGATCAGCGGCACGCCGCGCTCGGCGGCCAGCGGCGCCAGCGTTACCGCGATCGAACTGGTCATCGGGCCGACAACCCACAGCACGCCCGCCTGTATCAGTTCGCCCAGTCGCGTGCGGGCCTTGTCGTTGTCCTGCTCGTCATCGCGGATCATCAACTCGATCAATCGGCCGTCAATGCCGCCCGCGGCGTTGAGATCGTCCACGGCCAACTGCGCGCCGTTGCGGCCGCCAATGCCCAGATCGGCCACGCGGCCGGACATGCCGCCGATGAAGCCGATCCGGATCGGGCCGCGCGAGGCACATCCGGAAAGCGCCGGTATGACCAAGCTGGCCGCAAGACCGCCCAAGACAAGTCTGCGGCTGACAAGCGGACGATGCAAGCGCGAGGTGCGATCAGTCGGCATGGATCCAGGGCCGCGAGGCAGACGTTGATCAGTCGACATTGTGACCCGAACAAACGCCGCGGTGGGCATCGGCACAGGCCCTGCGCCCCCTGGCCTGCCGCGGCCCGAAGGCCACGGCCAAGGCCTCGTCAGTCGCGCTCGCCGCCGAAGATGCCCAGCAACGCCAGCAGGCTGCTGAACACGTTGTAGACGCTCAGGTAGACACCCAAGGTGGCGGTGATGTAGTTGGTCTCTTCGCCGTCCTGCACGCGCTTGAGGTCATACAGGATGAAGGCCGAGAAGATGCCGATGGCAAGCACCGACAGCGTGATCATCAGCGCGCTGCTCTGGATGAAGACGTTGGCGATGCCGGCCACGAGCAGCAGGATGACGCCGATGAACATGAACTTGCCCATCTGCGACAGATCGCGCTTGATGATGCTGCTGAGCGAGGCCATGCCGAAGAAGATGGCGCCGGTGCCTGCAAAGGACATCATGATCAGGCTGCCGCCGTTTTTGAGACCCAGCACGCTGCCCACCAAGCGGGCCAGCATGAGGCCCATGAAGAAGGTGAAGGCCAGCAAGAGCGGCACGCCGGCGGCCGAGTTCTTGAACTTTTCGATCGCAAACATGAAACCGAAAGCGCCCACCAGGAAGACGATCAGCCCGATGCCCGGCGTCAGCATGCGCATCAGGCCGGTCTCGACGCCAATCCAGGCGCCCAGCACCGTGGGCACCATCGACAGCGCCAGCAGCCAATAGGTGTTGCGCAGAACGCGGTTGCGCTGCGCCGCGAGCGCGCCGCTTCCGGCCAGGCCAGGAAAAGTTTGCACGCTTTGTTCCATATGAGCTCCAGGGTAGGGTGATGCGTCTGTGACTACGCGAGCGTATTGTAGGTTCCGCGATCCGCATCGGACATGACCCCACGGGCGGTGCCGACATCATGGCGCGGCCGGGTTATCGTTGCGCTCATGAACACCAAACCCACTCTGGACATGGCCGATCTGCGCGCCATTGCTGCCGCTGCTGAAGCCGAGGCGATCAAGAACAACTGGGCCATCACCTTCGCCGTCGTGGACGACGGCGGCCACCTGCTGTGGTTGCAGCGATTGGACGGTGCGGCGCCCATCTCGGCCGAGATCGCGCCCGCCAAGGCGCGCACCGCGGCATTGGGCCGGCGCGAGAGCCGCCTGTATGAGGAGATGATCAACCAGGGCCGCGTGTCCTTTCTGAGCGCGCCGTCGCTGCGCGGCATGCTCGAAGGCGGCGTGCCGATCCTCGTCAATGGCCAGTGCGTGGGCGCGGTGGGCGTCAGTGGGGTCAAGTCGACCGAGGACGCGCAGGTCGCGCGCGCTGGCATTGCCGCATTGGGTGGCTGAGGTCTGGGTAGCTGACGCCGCGCCGCCGGCTACAATCCGGCGGTTTACCCGCAAACTGCGCACCTAGCGAAACTCCGCTGTCGGTTTCCCCTTGCAACGGCCCTCGAACCCCATGTTCGACGGCATCGCTGGGCGCGCGAAACTCCCGGAGCTTTCCACTTGCTGCCCGTCCTGCCCCCCGCTCTTCTCGCACTCGCAGACGGCACGACATTCCTGGGCTCTTCGGTCGGCGCACCCGGCCGCACCGTCGGTGAGGTGGTGTTCAACACCGCGCTCACCGGCTACCAGGAAATCCTCACCGACCCGAGCTACTGCCGGCAGATCGTCACCCTGTCGTATCCGCACATCGGCAACGTCGGCGTGAATACCGAGGACGTCGAAGCCGCGCGCATCCATGCCGCCGGCCTGATCGTCAAGGACGTGTCGCTGCGCGTTTCGAACTTTCGCTCGACGATGACGCTGCCCGAGTACCTGCGCCGCGAAGGCACGGTGGCGATCGCCGACATCGACACCCGCCGCCTGACGCGCGTGCTGCGCACCACCGGCGCGCAGAACGGCTGCATCGTCAGCTTCGCAGCGGGCACCCAGATCGGGCCTGAGCAGATCGCCGATGCCGTAGGCCACGCGCGTGCCGCGCCGTCGATGGCCGGGCTGGACCTGGCGCGCGTGGTGTCTGTGACCGAACCCTATGAGTGGACCGAGACCGAGTGGCAACTCGAAACCGGCTACGGCCGCCAGGACGCGCCGACGTGGCATGTGGTGGCCTACGACTTCGGCGTCAAGCGCAACATCCTTCGCATGCTGGCCAGCCGCGGCTGCCGCGTCACGGTGGTGCCGGCGCAGACGTCTGCCGCCGACGTGCTGGCCTTGAAGCCCGACGGCATCTTCCTGAGCAACGGCCCGGGCGACCCCGAGCCCTGCGACTACGCCATCAGCGCGGTTCGCACCCTGATCAACACCGGCACGCCTGTCTTTGGCATCTGCCTGGGCCACCAGATCATGGCGCTGGCCTCGGGCGCGAAGACCTTCAAGATGAAGTTCGGCCACCACGGCGCCAATCATCCGGTGAAAGACCTGGACAGTGGCCGCGTCAGCATCACGAGCCAGAACCATGGCTTTGCGGTCGATGAGAGCAGCCTGCCCGCGACGCTGCGCGCGACGCATGTGAGCCTGTTCGATGGCACGCTGCAGGGCCTGGCGCGCACCGACAAGCCGGCATTCTGCTTTCAGGGTCACCCCGAGGCCAGCCCCGGCCCGCACGACATCGCCTACCTGTTTGACCGTTTCACGGCGCTGATGGAGAAGACCCATGCCTAAGCGCGCCGACCTCAAGTCCATCCTCATCATCGGAGCCGGCCCGATCGTCATTGGCCAGGCCTGCGAGTTCGACTACTCTGGCGCGCAAGCCTGCAAGGCGCTGCGCGAAGAGGGCTATCGGGTCATCCTCGTCAACAGCAACCCGGCGACGATCATGACCGACCCGGACATGGCCGATGTGACCTACATCGAGCCCATCACCTGGCAGGTGCTCGAGCGCATCATCGCCAAGGAGAAGCCCGAGGCACTGCTGCCCACCATGGGCGGGCAAACAGCGCTGAACTGCGCGCTCGACCTGCACCGCCACGGCGTGCTGGACAAGCACGGCGTGGAGATGATCGGTGCCAACGAGCAGGCCATCGAAAAGGCCGAAGACCGCATGAAGTTCAAGGACGCGATGACCTCCATCGGCCTGGACTCGGCCAAGAGCGGCGTTGCGCACTCGATGGACGAAGCGCTGGCGGTGCAAAAGCAGATCCAGGCGCTGATCGGCGGCAACGGCTTTCCGATGGTCATCCGGCCCAGTTTCACGATGGGCGGCACCGGCGGCGGCATTGCCTACAACCCCGAGGAATTCGAAGAGATCTGCAAGCGCGGGCTGGACCTGTCACCGACCAAGGAGTTGCTGATCGAGGAGAGCCTGATCGGCTGGAAAGAGTTCGAGATGGAAGTCGTTCGCGACCGCGCCGACAACTGCATCATCGTGTGCAGCATCGAGAACCTCGACCCGATGGGCATCCACACCGGCGACAGCATCACGGTGGCCCCGGCGCAGACGCTCACCGACAAGGAATACCAG
>JANPMR010000601.1:0-4362 GCA_031427055.1 Rubrivivax sp. | reverse complement strand
CGCCGAACGCCGAACTGGCGCACAACTTCGTGCGCACGGTGCGGCGTGTCGAAGGAATGCTGGACGCACATCCGCCGCCGCTGATCCTGAAGGTGTACCGGGCCTCGCCGGCCGAGTTGGCGAAGTCGCCGGGGGCTGCGGGGAGCGTCGAGGTCTGGTATCCAAAGGCCTGATGGGTCAGGGTTGCGGTAGTCCGTCGACGAGTGCTGTCGCCGAGTGGAGCGGCGGGCTCAAGCCTGAAGTGCGACACCGGCCAGCGAGAGGCGAGCACTTCAGTCTTGATTCCGCCAATGGACTGAAGTCACTGCCATCGAATCCTATGAGGCTCACCGGGCCCGGAACCGACGCCCCCAACCCCTGTCATATGATCAATCACGATGCTCGAGCAGCGAATTCAACAGCAGTTTCTTGACAGCGCCGACCTGCAGTACCGCGCGGCGGAGAGCTTGGCGCGGCCGATCGTCGACGCCGCGGCGGCCCTGTTGGGCGCGCTCACCAACGGCGGCAAGGTGATGCTTTGCGGCAGCGGCGCCGGCGCGGCGCTGGCGCCTTACGTCGCGCGGCTGCTCACCGGCCGCTTCGAGCGCGAACGCCCGCCACTGGCGGCGCTGGCGCTGGGCCCGCACCCGGCGCAAGAGGTGCGCGCGCTGGGCCTGCCGGGCGACGTGCTGCTGTTCATCGACGACGGCGAAGGCGCCAGCACGCCGGTGATTTCGGCGGCGCAGGCCAAGGACATGACGATCGTCGTGGTGGCCGGGCGCGGCGCGTCGGCCTTCAGTGAACTGTTGGCCGAGACCGACGTGCTGGTGGCGGTGCCACACGAGCGGCCTTCGCGCGTGGCCGAACTTCAACTGCTGGCGCTGCACTGCGTGTGCGACGCCGTCGACTTTCAATTGATGGGAGACCCCGAATCGTGATCAAGCCCCAGTTTGCCCATGCCCATGCACTGACACGCTGCGCCGCTGCGCTCGCCCTGGCAGGCGCCCTGGCCGGCTGCGCCCCCATCATGTTGGGCGGCGCCGTCATCGGCAGCGGCCTGTTCGTCACCGACCGCCGCACCACGGGCGCGCAGGTCGAGGACGAGAGCATCGAGCTCAAGGGCGCCAGCCGCGCCCGCGCACTGGCCACGCTGGGCAACATCAGCGTCACCAGCTACAACCGCACCGCGCTCATCACCGGGCAGGTGCCGGGCGAGGCCGAGAAGGCCCAGGTCGAGAAGGCCGTGGCCGGCGTCGAGAACCTGCGCGCGGTGATCAACGAGCTTGAGGTGGGCACCAACGCGACGCTCGGCTCGCGCTCGAGCGACGCCCTGCTGGGCGCCAAGATCAAGGCCACGATGGTCGATGCCAAGGACGTGCAGGCCAACAGCTACAAGGTGGTGGTCGAGCGCGGCACGGTCTTTTTGATGGGCCGCGTGACCGAGCGCGAGGCCACGCGCGGCGCCGACCTGGCGCGCTCGGTGCCCGGCACGCAAAAGGTGGTGCGCGTGTTCGAGATCCTGACCGAGGCCGAGCTGGCCAACCTGGGCGGCGGGGCGGCGCCGGCCATGCCTGCACCTGCCGCTGCGCCGGCCGCGGCAGCGGCCTCGGCGTCGCAGTAGCGCGCTACTTTCTGATCCTGCGAATGAGGCTCGACGTGTCCCAGCGCCGGCCGCCCATGGCCTGCACCTCGGCATAGAACTGGTCGACCAGCGCTGTCACCGGCAGCTGCGCGCCGTTGTGGCGCGCCTCGTCGAGCACCAGGCCGAGGTCCTTGCGCATCCAGTCGACGGCAAAGCCAAAGTCGAACTGGTCGGCGACCATGGTCTTGCCGCGGTGGTCCAACTGCCAGCTCTGTGCCGCGCCCTTGCCGATGACGTCCAGCACCAGCGGCATGTCGAGGCCCGCGCGCTGGCCGAAGGCGATGGCCTCGGCCAGGCCCTGCACCAGGCCGGCAATGGCCACCTGGTTGACCATCTTGGCAAGCTGCCCGGCGCCGCTGTCGCCGATGCGCGTGACCGCCTTGGCCATGGCCAGCGCCACCGGGCGCATGGCGTCGAAGGGCTCGGCGTCGCCGCCGCACATCACGGTCAGCGCGCCATTGACGGCACCGGCCTGGCCGCCCGAGACCGGCGCGTCGATGAAGTGCAGGCCGCGCGCACGCGCCTGGCGGTGCAGCTCGCGCGCGATCTCGGCCGACGCCGTGGTGTGGTCGACGAAGACGGCGCCATCGGCCATGCCGGCAAAGGCGCCATCGGCGCCGACGGTCACGGCGCGCAGGTCGTCGTCGTTGCCGACGCAGGCAAAGACGACGTCAGCGCCGGCTGCCGCCTCGCGCGGTGTGGCGGCGGTGGCACCGCTGTACTCCGCCTCCCACGCCGCGGCCTTGCTGGCGGTGCGGTTGTAGACGGTGACCTTGTGGCCGGCGCGGGCCAGATGGCCGGCCATCGGATGGCCCATCACGCCCAGGCCCAGGAAGGCGACGCGGCGTGGTTCAGTCGGTTCGTAACTGCGGGGAGAGTTCATCCCCGCAATGCTGCCATGAAAGCGATCAGACCACCCTCATGTGCTCGGTGCCGGCGGCCAGGTCGTTGCTGCGCGCGCGCGAGCTCTTGAGCTTGATCTGCAGGCGCAGGTCGTTCACCGAATCGGCGTTGCGCAGCGCGTCCTCGTAGCTGATGTGGCGCGCTTCGTAGAGGTCGAACAGGCTCTGGTCGAAGGTCTGCATGCCGAGCTCGCGGCTGCGCTTCATGAGCTCTTTGATCTCGCTGATCTCGCCCTTGAAGATGAGGTCGCTGATCAGCGGCGTGCTGAGCAAGATCTCGACCGCGCAGGCCCGGCCGCGGCCTTGCTCGCGCGGCATCAGGCGCTGGCTGACCAGCGCCTTGAGGTTGAGCGAGAGGTCCATCAGCAACTGCTGGCGGCGCTCTTCGGGAAAGAAATTGATGATGCGGTCGAGCGCCTGGTTGGCGCTGTTGGCGTGCAGCGTGGCCAGGCAGAGGTGACCGGTCTCGGCAAAGGCCACGGCATGTTCCATGGTCTCGCGGTCGCGGATCTCGCCCATCAGGATGACGTCGGGCGCCTGGCGAAGCGTGTTCTTCAGCGCCGCTTCCCAGCTGTCGGTGTCGATGCCGATTTCGCGCTGCGTGATGATGCAGTTCTTGTGCGGATGCACGAACTCCACCGGGTCTTCGACGGTGATGATGTGGCCGAAGGTGTTCTCGTTGCGGTGGTCGACGATGGCGGCCAGCGAGGTGCTCTTGCCCGAGCCCGTGGCGCCCACAAAGATCACCAGGCCGCGCTTGGTCAGGCTCACTTCCTTGAGCACCACCGGCAGCCCCAGCCCGTCGATGGTGGGCAGGGTGGCCGGGATGGTGCGAAAGACCAGCCCCACCTGCCCCTGCTGCATGAAGGCGTTGACGCGGAAGCGCCCGACGCCCTGCGGGCTGATCGCGAAATTGCACTCTTTGGTGCGCTCGAACTCGGCGCCCTGCTTGTCGTTCATCACCGCGCGCGCCAGCGCCAGCGTGTGCTGGCCCGCCAGCGGCTGCGGGCTGACCTTGGTGACCTTGCCGTCGACCTTGATGGCGGGCGGGAAATCGGCGGTGAGGAAAAGGTCCGAGCCACTGCGGCTGACCATCAGCCGCAGCAGGTCGTTGACGAATTTGGATGCCTGATCACGTTCCATGGATTACCCCGGGAAATTTTCTTGGATCTTGGCCTTGGAGCGCGCCTCGGCTGGCGAGACCAGGTTGCGGCGCACCAGGTCGGACAGGTTCTGGTCCAGCGTCTGCATGCCCAGGCTCTGCCCGGTCTGGATGCTGGAATACATCTGCGCGATCTTGTTTTCGCGGATCAGGTTCTTGATGGCCGAGTTGGCAATCATGATCTCGTGCGCGGCCACGCGGCCCGAGCCGTCCTTGAGCTTGCACAGGGTCTGCGAGATCACCGCCACCAGCGATTCGGACAGCATCGCGCGCACCATGTCTTTTTCGGCCGCCGGGAAGACGTCGACCACGCGGTCGATGGTCTTGGCGGCCGAGCTGGTGTGCAGGGTGCCGAAGACCAGGTGGCCGGTCTCGGCGGCCGTCAGGGCCAGCCGGATGGTCTCCAGATCGCGCATCTCGCCCACCAGGATGGCGTCGGGGTCTTCGCGCAGCGCCGAGCGCAGCGCGTTGTTGAAGCTCAGCGTGTGCGGGCCGACTTCACGCTGGTTGATCAAACATTTTTTACTTTCGTGCACGAACTCGATCGGGTCTTCCACGGTCAGCACGTGGCCGTACTCGTTTTCGTTGAGGTGGTTGACCATCGCGGCCAGCGTGGTGCTCTTGCCCGAGCCCGTGGGCCCCGTGCACAGCACCATGCCGCGCGGGCGCAGCGCCAG
>JANPMR010000600.1:0-7124 GCA_031427055.1 Rubrivivax sp. | reverse complement strand
CCTCGCGCGCCGCGGCGCGCGCCTTGTCGAGCACGTTCTTCATGTCGTGCGGCGCGAGGAACTGGCCCTTCTTGATGTTCACCGGCTTGCCGCATTGCGCCACGGCGCGGATGAAGTCGGTTTGCCGGCAAAGGAAGGCCGGCGTCTGCAGCACGTCGACCACGGCGGCCACGGCGGCGATCTCGCGCTCGGCGTGCACGTCGGTGAGCAGCGGCACTTGCAGCTCGCGCTTCACCTCGGCCAGGATCTCCAACCCGCGCTCCATGCCCGGGCCGCGAAAGGTGGCGCCGCTGCTGCGGTTGGCCTTGTCGTAGCTGCTCTTGAAGATGAAGGGGATGCCGAGCTCGGTGGTGATCTCTTTGAGGTGCCCGGCCACGTCCATCTGCAACTGCAGGCTCTCGACGACGCAGGGGCCGGCGATGAGGAAGAAGGGTCGGTCGATGCCGACTTCGAATCCGCAGAGATTCATGCCACGGCCTTGACGGGTTCAGCGCGACGCGCGTGGTGTTCGAGCGCGGCCTTGACGTAGCTGGTGAACAGCGGGTGCCCGCCCCAGGGCGTGCTCTTGAATTCGGGGTGGAACTGCACGCCCATGAACCACGGGTGCACATCGGCCGGCAGCTCGACGATCTCGGTCAGCCGCTCGCTTTGCGTGAGTGCGCTGATCACCAGCCCGGCCTTCTGCAGCCGATCGAGGTAGTTGACATTGGCCTCGTAGCGATGCCGATGCCGCTCGGTCACCACGGCGCCGTAGACGCGGTGCGCCAGCGTGCCGGGCGTCACGTCAGAGCTCTGCGCACCCAGGCGCATGGTGCCGCCCAGGTCAGAGCTGGCGCTGCGTTTCTGGATGCTGCCGTCGCGGTCTTGCCACTCTTCGATGAGGGCGATGACCGGGTGCGCGCAAGCCGGGTCGAACTCGGTGCTGTTGGCGTCAGTCAGCCCAGCCACATGGCGTGCGTATTCGATGGTGGCGACCTGCATGCCCAGGCAGATACCGAGGTAGGGCACGCGGTGCTCGCGCGCAAACTGCGCCGCGCAAATCTTGCCTTCGATGCCGCGCTTGCCAAAGCCGCCGGGCACCAGGATGGCGTCGAAGGCGGCGAGCTGCGCCACCGTGGCCGGCGTCAGCGACTCGGCGTCGACGTACTCGATCAGCACCCGGGCATGGTTGTGGATGCCGGCGTGGCGCAGTGCCTCATTGAGCGACTTGTAGCTGTCCGACAGGTCGGTGTACTTGCCGCACATCGCGACTTTCACCGTGCTCTGCGGGTGCTCGACCTCGTGCACCAGCGAGTCCCAGCGCCGCAGGTCGGCCGGCCGCGTCAGCAACTGCAGCTTCATGCAGATCAGCTCGTCCAGGCCCTGCTCGTGCAGGATGCGCGGCACCTTGTAGATGGTGTCGACGTCCCACATGCTGATCACGCCATGCGGCTGCACGTTGGTGAAGAGGCTGATCTTGTCGCGCTCGTCATCGGGGATCGGCCGGTCGGCGCGGCACAGCAGCACGTCGGGCTGGATGCCGATCTCGCGCATCTTCTGCACCGTGTGCTGCGTGGGCTTGGTCTTGAGCTCGCCCGCGGCGGCAATCCACGGCACATAGGTCAGGTGCACGAAGGCGCTGTTGGTAGGCCCCATCTTCAGGCTCATCTGGCGCACCGCTTCCAGGAAGGGCAAGCTCTCGATGTCGCCCACCGTGCCGCCAATCTCGACGATGGCCACATCCACATCCACCGCGCCGCGCTTGACGAATTCTTGTATCTCGCCCGTGACGTGCGGAATCACCTGCACCGTCTTGCCCAGGTAGTCGCCGCGGCGCTCTCTTTCGAGCACGGTCTTGTAGATCTGGCCGGCAGTGAAATTGTTGGCGCGCTTCATCCGCGTGGTGATGAAGCGCTCGTAGTGGCCGAGGTCGAGGTCGGTCTCGGCGCCGTCATCGGTGACGAAGACCTCGCCGTGCTGGAACGGGCTCATGGTGCCCGGGTCGACGTTGAGGTAGGGGTCCAGCTTGATGAGGGTGACCTTGAGGCCACGCGACTCGAGAATGGCCGCCAGCGAAGCCGCCGCGATGCCCTTGCCCAGCGAGGACACCACGCCGCCCGTGACGAAGACGAACTTGGTCATGTCGTGCAGCACGCGGCCTGTAAAGCCCGTGCCGTGGTGGAAATCGTAAGTATATCGGCCGGGCTCTGCGGCCCGACTGCGGCAAACGCCAGGGCCATGCCAGGGCCATGCAGTCGCTGGCGTTAACATCGCGCCGCTTGCACCAGGTGCCTGCCGCCCCGTCCGGGGTGGCGGGTTAAACGGGAAACCGGTGAGCGCGGGTCGGCTAAAAAGCGACTTGCGCGACTCCGGTGCTGCCCCCGCAACGGTCAGCGAGGAGTGCGTCGCACGACAGGCCACTGGCCCTTCACGGGGCTGGGAAGGCGCGGCGCACCTCCGGGTGGGATCACTCCCGCACGGCACTCGCGAGCCCGGATACCGGCCCAGTGCATGGGATGCCGGCGTTGCGGTGGGCGACGCGCGGGCGGCAGCGTGCCGGATCGGTGCGCGCGCCGCCAGCGCGGTTTCACACGCAGGGTCGGCTCAAGCCAACCGGGCCGCACGGGGAGTGCGGCTGGAGACCTGTGTGCATCAATCCGTCCTTTCTCATTCCGGCCCTCGTGGGCTGGCTCTCTGCTTCGCCCTGTCCACCCTGATCGCGGCCACGGCCGTGCAGGCGCAGAGCCGCGTCGTCATCACCGGCTCGCGCGAACCGCTGGCCCCCGAACGCCTTGCCGCCGATGTGGTGGTGATCGACGCCGAGGCCATCCGCAACGGCAGCGCCGATTCTTTGGCCGACCTGCTGCGCCGTGAGGCCGGCGTGCAAATTTCGCGCAACGGCGGCCCCGGCCACGCCAGCGGGCTGCTGTTGCGCGGCACCGGATCGTCGCAGTCCATCGTGCTCGTCGATGGCGTGCGCGTCGGCTCGGCGACGCTCGGTTTTGCTTCGCTCGAATCGATCGGCCTGGCGCAGATCGAGCGCGTCGAGGTGCTGCGCGGCCCGGGCTCCAGCCTCTACGGCGCGGATGCCGTGGGCGGCGTCGTCAACGTCGTCACGCGGCGTGGCGAACCCGGCGTTCAACACGATGGCCGCGTGGCCTTGGGCGGCTACGGCAGCCGCGAGGCCTCGGTCGGCCTGGGCGGCGCGCGGGGGGCCTGGGATGGCGCCGCGAATCTGAGCACCGAGCGCAGCAGCGGCGTCTCGGCCTTGCGCCCCGGCGACCGCTTTGGCAACTACAACCCCGACCGCGATGGCTACCGGCTCGACGCCGTCAATGCCAGCCTGGGCTTCAAGCCCGCCGCCGGCCAGCGCATCGGCCTCACGCTGCTGCGCAGCAAGCTTGATTCGCAATACGACGGCAGCGATTTTCTGCCGCCCACCTACGCCCAGGATGCATCGCCCGACTTCCGCACGCGCCTGAGCACCGAGGTCGCGGCACTCGACTGGCGCGGCACGTTCGCGGCCGGCCTGACGGGCAGCGCGCGGGCCTCGCGCAGCGTCGACGATGCGCTCGACGGCGGCACGGCGCCCGACCGCTTTCGCACCACGCGCGAGCAGTTCTCGGCGCAGGCCGCGTGGCAAACCGGCGGGGCCGGACAACTGGTGCTGGCGGCCGAGTCCGGCCAAGACCGTGGCCGCTCGACAAGCTTTGCCGCCGACGTGCAGCGCCGCAACCATGCGTTCGTGATCGAGCTCACCGGCGCGGACGGGGCCTGGTCCTGGCAGGGCGACCTGCGCCGCGACGACAGCTCTGATTTCGGTGCCATCACGACCGGCCGGCTCGGCGCTGCGTTTGCCCTCGCGCCGGGGCTGCGCCTGCGCGCACTGGCCGGCACGACCTTTCGCGCGCCCAGCTTCAATGACCTGTACTTTCCCGGCTATGGCGTGGCCAGCCTGCGGCCCGAACGCGGGCGCAGCACGGAGCTCGGCCTGAGCTGGAAACAGGCCGCGGGTGAGCTTGCCGTCACCGCGTGGCGCAACCCCGTGCGCGACCTCATCGGCTACGAACCCGACGCCGCACGCTGCCCCGCCGATCCGGCCTACGCCTTTGGCTGCGCGGCCAACACCGCGCAGGCGCAGCTCAGTGGCGTCACGCTGGCGGCCCGCCGGCAGATGGGCGCGCTGGCCGTCAAGGCGCAGGTCGACCTGCTGCGCGCACGCGATGGTGCCAGCGGGCAGCGCCTGCCGCGCCGCGCTGCGCAGCAAGCCAGCGTGGGGATGGACTGGACGCGCGGCGATTGGACCTATGGCGGGCGCCTGCTGCATGTGGGCTCGCGCCCGGATGGCGGCAAGACGCTGGCGTCCGAAAGCACGCTCGATCTGCTGGCCACCTGGCGCATCGCACCGGCGTGGTCGCTGCAGGGCAAGCTGGTCAACGCCACCGATGCCGAGCTCGAACCGGCGCGCGACTACCAGGGCCTGGGCCGCCAGGCCTGGATCAGCCTGCGCTTCGAGTTCAGGTGATGCGCGCTGCCTGCACCCGGGCTGCCGCAGTCGCCCTCGTCGCGACGGCGGCGCTGGCCGTGCTGGCGTGGCCGGGCGCGCACGCCGCGTCAGTGACCGTCACCGACGACCGCGGCCGCAGCCTGACGCTGCGCGCGCCGCCACTGCGCGTGGTGTCGCTGTCGCCCACGCTCAGCGAGACGGTCTGCGCGCTGCAGGCCTGCGCCCGCCTGGTGGGTACTGATCGCTACTCCAACTGGCCGCAGTCGCTGCAGGGGCTGCCCAAGCTGGGTGGCCTGGACGACACGCAGATCGAGCGCCTGGTGGCGCTCAAGCCTGATCTGGTGCTGGCCGCGGTGTCGACGCGCGCCGTGGACCGGCTCGAGGCGCTGGGCCTGCCGGTGCTGGCGCTCGAGCCGCGCCAATGGGCCGACACGCAGCGCACCATCCTCCGGGTGGCGCAGGCGCTGGGCGAGCCGGCGGCCGGGCCGGTGCTCGTGGCGCAGGTGCGAGAGCGCATCGCCGCCGCCGCCGCCAACGTGCCGGCGCGCCTGCGCGGCAAGAGCGTGTACTTCGAGGTGGCGTCGACACCCTTTGCCGCGGGCGAGGCCTCGTTCGTGGGTGAACTGCTCTCAAGCCTGGGCCTCGTCAACATCGTGCCGGCCACGCTGGGGCCGTTTCCACAACTCAACCCCGAGTTCGTGCTGCGCGCGCAGCCGGCGCTGGTCATGGCCAGCGCCGAAGAGTTGGCACTGATGTCGCAACGGCCCGGCTGGGCCGGCCTGCGCGCCCTGCAGCAGCGCCAGACCTGCGGCTTCGCGCGGGCCCCTTTCGACACCTTGATGCGCGCCGGCCCGCGCTTGGGTGACGCCGCAGAGGCCATCGCCGAGTGCCTGCGCGCTCTGGAGAATGCGCCATGAGCACGCCGGTTCGCGCATGAACGTGATGCCGCCCAGCGCGCCGATGCAGCCGGCCCCGCCGCCGCAGCACGTGGGCGCGCGCGCGGGCCTCAGCCCGCCACAGAAGCTCGCCTTGACGCTGGGCGCGGCGTTGCTGCTGCTGGTGCTGGCCGGGCTTTCGGCAGGCGCTGAAGGTGGGTCGCTGGCCTGGGGCGCTGACGCCGATCTGATTACCGCCATCCGCGCACCGCGCACCCTGGGCGCACTGCTGGCCGGTGCTTTGCTGGGGCTGGCCGGTGCGCTGGCACAGGGGCTGTTTCGCAATCCGCTGGCCGACCCGTATCTGCTGGGCTCGGCCGCGGGCGCCGGCCTGGGCGTGGTGCTGGTGCTGGCTGCGGGCGGCCTCATCGGGCGCGAATTTGGCCCCGCCGCCGCGTCGGCGCTGTTGCGCCTGGGCCTGGTGGGTGCGGCCTTCGTCGGCGCGCTGGGCGGCATGCTGCTGACGCTGGCACTGGCGCGCGGCGCTGGCCGGCCGATGGTGCTGCTGCTGGCCGGTGTCGTGGTGGGCGTGCTGCTCACCGCGCTGGCCGATCTGGTGATCCTGCTCGAGCCCGACGCGCTGCGAGGCAAGCAGGTGTTCTTGCTGGGCACCACCAGTTTTTTCGGCTGGGGCAGCGTGGCTTGGCTGGGTACGGCGCTGGCGCTGGTGCTGCCGCTGGCGGTGCCGCTGTCGCGCGTGCTCGATGCCCTGGTGCTGGGCGAGGCCAGCGCGGCCAGCCTGGGCCTGCCCTTGCCGCGCCTGCGCCTGGCCTTGCTGGGGCTGGTGGCGCTGGCCACCGGCAGCGCCGTCGCGCAGGCCGGGCTGGTGGCCTTTGTGGGGCTGGTGGCGCCGCATCTGGTGCGCCGCCGGGTGGTGGTGACGCACGGGCCGCTGCTGGTGCTGTCGGCGATGGCCGGCGGCGTGCTGCTGCTGGCCGCCGACGTGGCGGCGCGCACCGTGATCGCGCCGCGTGAACTGCCCGTGGGCTTGCTCACGGCCGTGCTGGGCGGGGTCTACCTGCTGGCGCTGCTGCGCCGCCAGCGTTGATCGTCAGAAACGCCGGGCGGAGGATCACGCGTCGCGCCCCGGCAATTGCGGTACAACGCTGCCACCGCAGACACAGGAGAGGTACATGACTCATCTACTTTCGTTGGTCGTCTACATGGCCGCCATCACCTGGCTCTTGCTGCTTGCCGCCAGTCTCATCCGAGCCAAAGGCTGGACCTTGGACGGCATGAAGGTCGCCATGGGAAACCGCGAAAATCTCCCTGGCGTCACGCCGCTCTCTGGACGCGCCGACCGCACAGCCAAGAACACGCTGGAAAGCTTTGTTCTCTTCGCTGCCCTCGCACTCGTCGCGCATGCATCCGGAGTTCAGTCGCCGCGGATACTTCTCGGCGCCGAGCTCTTCTTCTGGTCCAGGCTTGTGTTCGTTGCCGTGTACTACGCAGGCATCCCGTACCTGCGCACCGGCGTCTGGACAGTCGGCTTCGCGGGGCTGGCCATGATGGCGTCTGCACTTGTATAGACAAGCAGGCCTGCCGCCCAAGCCTTCGTCAATGCCGAGCCCCAAGGGCGTAGCGCCGTCGGTGGCTGACGCGCTGAGCTGTGACGTGCTGCGATGTGACGCGCTGTCGCTGCGCCTGGGTGGGCGCCGCGTCGTCGATGCCGTTTCGCTTGCACTGCGCGGCGGGCAGTGGGC
>JANPMR010000599.1:0-6375 GCA_031427055.1 Rubrivivax sp. | reverse complement strand
GGGTCGCCGTACTCGGCCATCCATGAGGCACCCGCCAGCAGGCGGTGGTAGCGCTGCATGTCCAGCAGCGGCACCTGGCTGAGCACGGCGTTGAAGAGATCGGGGCGCTGCAGCATCACCGCGCCCACCAGCAGGCCGCCGTTGCTGCCGCCCTGCATGCCCAGGTGGGCCGGCGTCGTCACCTTGTCGGTGATCAGGTCCTGCGCCACCGCCGCGAAGTCGTCGTAGCTGTTCTGCTTGTTCTCGCGCACGGCGGCCTGGTGCCAGGCCGGGCCGAACTCGCCGCCGCCGCGGATGTTGGCGAGCACGAAGACGCCGCCCTGCGTCGTCCAGATGCGGCCGATGGCGCCGGAGTACCACGGCGCCGATGTAACTTCGAAGCCGCCATAGCCGTACAGCAGCGTCGGGTTCTTGCCATCGGCCGCTGCGCCCTTGGGCCAGATCACGAAGTAGGGCACGCGGGTGCCGTCCTTGGATGTGGCGAAGCGTTGCTCGACACGCATGCCGGCGGCGTCATAGAAGCGTGGGCGCGATTTGATGACTTCCAGCGCGTCGGCGCCGGTGCGGCCGAGTTGCAGCGAGTCGGGTTGCAAAAAGTCGGCAGCGTTGAGCAAGAAGGCCTCGGACAGCGGGTCCTGCGCCAGCAGCGGGTCGTGCAACGCGCTCACCGACAGGCTGCCGGGGAAGGGCGCCTGCACCTCGCGGCGCTGCCAGCGGCCGTCGCGCTCGCTCCACTCTTCCAGGCGGCTGGCGACGTTGTCGAGCATGTTGACGATCACCGTGCTGCGTGTCTGCGTGTAGCTGTCGAGCGAGCGCGTGGGCGTGGGTGTGAACAGGGCCGTGAACTCGCGCTCGCCCTTCAGGTAGGCAGCCGCGCCGGTGACGAGAAGCGCGCCGCGCGGCCAGGTGCGGCCGGCCACCGTCCAGTCGCTGCGCAGTTCGATCAGCACGCGCTCGCGCCAGAACTCGAACTTGGCGTCGTCGGGCTTGTTGATGGCCACTGCCTTGTCGCCCTGCACAAGAAGCAGGCGCGAGTTGTAGAAGTCCAGGTGGCGGCCGTAAACCGTGCGCTCGAAGCCCGGCGTGTGGTCCACATTGACGAAGGCCGAGACGTCTTTGCGCTCGCCCTCGAAGGCCAGCGTGGCTTGTGCCAGCGGCTGGCCGCGCCGCCAGCGCTTGAAGACGCGCGGGTAGCCCGATTCGGTGAGTGAGCCGGCACCGAAATCGGTGCCGACGAAGAGGTGGTCAGCGTCGATCCACTCGACTTGGGTCTTGGCCTCCGGCAGCTTGAAGCCGTCCTCGACGAACCGCTTGTCGACGAGATCGAACTCGCGCACCACCTTGGCATCGGCGCCGCCGCGCGACAGGCTGACCAGGCAGCGCCGATAGGCCGGGCCCAGGCAGGAGGCGCCGCCCCAGACCCAGTTCTCGCTTTCGGCTTTGCCCAGCGCGTCGATATCGAGCACCAGCTCCCAAGCCGGCTGCGGCTTGCGGTACTCGGCCAGCGTGGTGCGCCGCCACAGGCCGCGCGGGTTGGCCGCGTCCTGCCACAGGTTGTAGAAGTGGCTGCCGCGGCGCGACGCGTAGGGGATCTTGTCGGCCGAGTCGAGCACCTCGCGGATCTGGCGCACGCGGCTGTCGAAGCCCGGCGTGGCCTTGAGGGCGGTCTCGGATTCGGCATTGCGCTGGCGCACCCAGCTCAGGGCGCGCTCGCCCTGCACGTCTTCGAGCCACAGGTAGGGGTCGGCGGTCTGGCTCATGGTGGGGGTGCTGGTGATGAGGGCAAGCAGGGCGGCAAACAGGGCGACAGCGCAGCGGGGTGCCGACTTCATGCGACGCGCTCTTTCAGCGCGACAGGATGCACCTCGACGCTGTCCTTGCCGTTGCCGACCCAGATCTGGCCTTCCTGCACCGTCACCTGCAACTGCATCGAACGCGCCGCCAGCTTGGCCATGGCCTGGCTTTGCGCGGCTGGCAGCTGCCACACCGCCAGATTGTCCAGGCGCGCCAGCTTGGCCTGCATCGGCGCCCACCAGATGGCTGCGGCGTTGGCGTAGAGGTAGAGCGTGACACGGTCAGAGCGGCCGCTGGCCTTGACCAGGCGGCGGTCGTCGGGCTGGCCGACCTCGATCCAATGCTTCAACTGGCCGGTGAGATCCTTGTGCCAGAGGTCGGGCTCGTCTGCATCGGCCATGCCGCGCGCGATCTGCAGCGCGCCACCGTGGTCGCTTTCGGGCACGTTCAGCGCAAAGGCCAGCAGGCGCACCATCATGCGTTCCTCGGTCTCCGAGGGCTGCAGCGCGATCGTCAGCGCGTGGTCGGCGTACAAGCCGCGGTCCATGTCGGCAATCTGCAGCGCGGCTTTGTAGACCGTGGCCTTGATGGCCATCAGCGTCCGCCTTGCGGCAGGGTGGCGTGGCTGGGCGGCGTCAGGGTGTCGGCGGGCATCGGTGTGGGTGAGGCAAAGCTGCGCACTGTGCCACAGTGGCATCATTCGCACCCTTGCCGGCGCCGCCGCCGCTCCCGTCCCATTCGAGGTAGATGATGAAGGTGAAGACTCTTCTGCTGGCCAGTGCCTGGCTGAGCGCTTGCTCGCTGGCCGTGGCGCAAACCGTTGCGCCGGCACCGGCCGCACCGCCAGTCAAGCCGCCGGTCAAGCCCGCGGCAGCCGCGCCGGCCAAACCGGTGCCGGCCGCGGCCAAGCCACCACCTGCCGCGGCCAAACCCGCAGCGGACAAGACGCTGTCACTGGGCGGCGGCGGCGCCAGTGGTGGCGGTGCGGTGCTGACGCGCGACGAACTGCGCGCCTGCCTCAAGCAGGAAGAAACCATCCGCGCGCGCCTGAACGAGGTCGACGCCGCGCGCAGCGCGCTCGACGCCGAGAAGGCTGGAATTGCCACTGACCAGCAATCCGTGCGCGCCGACCGCGGGCCCATCGACGCCATCAAGGGCCGTGTCGACGACTTCGGCGTTCGGCTCAAGGCTTATGGCGAGCGCGTCGCCGACTGGAATTTGCGCGTCACGGCGCACAACGAGGAAGGCCGCAAGGGCTCGGCCTGGGAGAGGAAGCGCGATGAGCTCAACAAAGAGCGCGAGGACATCGACAAGCAGCGCGGTCTGTTCGAGGCCGAGCGCACCCAGCTGGGCGTCGACAGCGAAGCCGCTGTGCGGGCCTACAACGCCAGGGCCACGGCCGTGGACGGGCGCGTGACGGCCTGGAACGAGCGCAACGCCAAGTGGAACGAGACCTCGACGGCGCTCGAGACCGAGCGCAAAGGCTGGGTCACCGCCTGCGCCGACCGCCGCTACCGCGAAGACGACGAAACCGCCATCCGGCGTGGCAAGTAAAGGACCTGACGATGCAAGCCAACCCGCTGCTGCAAGCCTGGACGGCGCCCTTCGGGCTGCCGCCTTTCGAGCGCCTGAGCGCAGAACACTTCGAGCCCGCCTTGCGCGCCGCCATGGACGCCCAAGGCGCCGAACTGGCCACCATTCGTGCGCAGGCCGCGGCGCCGGACTTCGAGAACACGGTGGCGGCCTTCGACCGCACGGGGTCGCTGCTTGACCGCATCGCGAGCGTGTTCTACAGCCTCACCGCGTCGGCCACCAGCGAGCCCTTGCAGGCCGTGCAGCGCGCGATGGCCGGCCCCATGGCCGCGCACCACAGCGCCGTCTACACCGACGCGGCGCTCTTCGCGCGCATCGACGCACTGCACGCGCAACGCGCCACGCTGGGCCTGGCACCCGAGGCGCTGCGCATGCTCGAGCGCACGCACCTCGACTTCGTGCGCGCCGGCGCTCAGCTGGCCCCGGCCGAGCGCGAGCGCTATGCCCTGGTCATGCAGGCCCTGGCCGGCCTGACGACGCGCTTTGCGCAAAACGTGCTGCAAGAAGAGTCGAGCTGGACGCTGCCGCTGCCCGACGAGGCGGCGCTGGCCGGCCTGCCCGACTTTGCCCGCGCCGCGGCGCGCCAGGCGGCGCTGGACCGTGGTCTGCCGGGGCACGTCATCACGCTGTCGCGATCATTGGTCGTGCCTTTCCTGAGCTTCTCGACCCGGCGGGACCTGCGCGAGCAGGCCTGGCGCGCCTGGACTGGCCGCGGCGAGCATGCCGGCGAGTGCGACAACCGCGAAGTGGCGCGCGACATCCTGCGCCTGCGCCGCGAACAGGCCCTGCTGCAGGGCCACGCCTGCTATGCCGACTACGCGCTGGCCGACACCATGGCCGGCACGCGCACGGCCGTGCAGCAACTCATCACCGAGGTCTGGCCGCGCGCGCTGCTGGCGGTCGAGCGCGAGCGCCAGGCGCTGCTGCAGCAGATGCAGGCTGAGGGTGCCGGTGGCAGTGTGATCGAGCCCTGGGACTGGCGCTTCTGGGCCGAGAAGGTGCGCCGCGAGCGCTTTGCAATCGATGACGCCGAGGTCAAGCCTTACTTTCCGCTCGAGCGCGTGGTCGAGGCCGCCTTCGACTGCGCCGGCCGCCTCTTCGGCCTGAGCTTCACGCCGCGGCCCGACGTGCCGGTCTACCACCCCGACGTCAAGGCCTACGAGGTGCGCGAGGGCGCGCGCGTGGTGGGCCTGTTCATGCAGGACAACTTTGCGCGCCCCAACAAGCGCAGCGGCGCCTGGATGAACTCGTTGCGCGTGCAGTGCCGCAACGGCGTGGACGGCCCGGACCTGCCGCTGGTCCAGAACAACAACAACTTTGCCAAGGGCTCGCCCGGGGCGCCGACGCTGCTGTCGCTGGACGACGCGCGCACGCTGTTTCACGAGTTCGGCCACGGCCTGCACGGGCTGCTGTCAGACGTCACCTACAGCCGCCTGGCGGGCACGGCGGTGCTGCGCGATTTTGTCGAACTGCCGTCGCAGATCTTCGAGCACTGGATCACCGAGCCCGAGGTGCTGCGCCGCCATGCGCGCCACTTCGAGACCGACCAGCCGATCCCCGATGACCTGATCGAGCGCCTGCACCGAGCGCGCCAATTCAACCAGGGCTACGAGACGGTGCGCTACTGCGCCAGCACCATCGCCGACATGGCAGTGCATTCGCTGGATGAGGCCGAGCCGCCGGCCGATCTGTGTGCCTTCGAGGCCGAACTGCTGCAAGCGCAAGGCCTGCCGCATGGCGCGGGGCTGAACCACCGGCTGGTGCATTTCCAGCATCTGTTTGCCAGCGCGGGCTATGCCGCCGGCTACTACGTCTACCTGTGGGCCGAGGTGCTGGACGCCGACGGCTACGACGCCTTCGTCGAGGCCGGCAGCCCCTTCGACGCCGCCACCGCGCTCAGACTGCGGCGGCACATCTACAGCGCGGGCAACAGCGTCGAGCCGGGTGCCACCTACGCCGCCTTCCGCGGCCGCGCCGCCACGGTGACGCCGCTGCTCAAGAAGCGCGGCCTGCTCGAGGCCGAGCCCGCCTGAGCGTGAATGTGAGCTCGGCCGCGCCGCGCCGGCAGTGGCTGGCCGCCACCGTGCACGGCGCGGTGGTCGGCATCGAGGTCGTGGCCGGCCAGGCGGTGGCCGCGGGCCAGACTCTGCTGGTGCAAGAGGCGATGAAGATGGAGGTGCCGCTGGCGGCGCCTGCCGCCGGCCGCATCCTTGCACTGGCCGCCGCAGTGGGCGATGTCGTGCCCGAGGGCACGCCGCTGGTCGAGTTCGAGACGGCGGATGCGCAGGTGCCGCCACCGCCGTCGCCACAGGCGGCGCCGCCGCACGAAGGCCCGCGCGCCGACTTGCTGGCGCTGCAGGCGCGGCTTGCGCTGCTGGCCGACGGCGCGCGTCCCGATGCCGTGGCGCGGCGCCACACGGCCGGCCGCATGACGGCGCGCGAGAACGTCGCCGCGCTGCTCGACGCGGGCAGTTTCAGCGAGTACGGCGCCCTGGCCGTGGCCGCGCAGCGCAGCCGGCGCAGCCTGGACGATCTGCAGCGCAGCACGCCGGCCGATGGCCTGATCACCGGCACCGGCACGGTGGCCGGCCGCGCCGTGGCGGTGATGGCGTATGACTACACGGTGCTGGCCGGCACGCAAGGTGTGTTCAACCACCGCAAGACCGACCGCCTGCTCGAGTTGGCCCAACGCCAGCGCCTGCCGCTGGTGCTGTGGGCCGAGGGCGGCGGCGGCCGGCCCGGCGACGTCGACTGGATGGGCGTGGCCGGGCTGGACTGCACCAGCTTTGCGCGCCTGGCGGCGCTGTCGGGGCAGGTGCCGCTGATCGGCATCGTTGCCGGCCGCTGCTTTGCCGGCAACGCGGCGCTGCTGGGCTGCTGCGACGTGATCATCGCCACCGAGGGCAGCAGCCTGGGCATGGGCGGGCCGGCCATGATCGAAGGCGGCGGCCTGGGGCGCGTCGACGCCGATGCCGTGGGCCCGGTGGC
>JANPMR010000598.1:0-5612 GCA_031427055.1 Rubrivivax sp. | reverse complement strand
GGCGACGCCGCCGCTGTGCCCCGGGCAGTGCCATGAGTAGCTGCCGTCCTGCGCATAGTCCATCAGCGCCTTGAAGAAAGGCGGCGCCAGGCCGTCGAGGTAGCTGCGCGCCTCGCGGATGATGTGCCGGGCCACGAACTCCGGCGTGTCCTCGAACATGTGGATGAAGCCGTGCAGCTCGCGCAGGATGTCGTTGGGGATGTGCTGGCTGGTGCGCGTCTCGCCGTAGATGTAGATCGGGATGTCGGCGTTCTTGAAGCGGATCTCTTCGATGAACTTGCGCAGGTTCAGCACCGCCGGGTCGAGCTCCGGGCCGGGCGTGAACTCTTCGTCGTCGATCGAGAGAATGAAAGCACTCGCGCGGCTTTGCTGCTGCGCAAACTGGCTCAGATCGCCATAGCTGGTGGCGCCCAGGATCTCGAAGCCCTCTTTCTCGATCGCCTGGGCCAGGGCGCGGATGCCGAAGCCCGAGGTGTTCTCGGAGCGGAAGTCTTCGTCGATGATGACGATCGGAAAGCGGAAGCGGAGCATCGTCGCGGCCTCGGGGCATGTCGAAAGAGGGCGAAGTGTAGGGGTCTGGCCCACCACCAGCGTGTCGGCCGGGCCGCTCGCTACACTTGACCACACACTTTGTGGACAGGAGGCGACGATGGACTGGAACCCGCCCACGCTGTGGTGGCTGGCCGCCGGCGCGCTGGTGGCCGTAGAGCTGGCTACCGGCACCTTCTACCTGCTGATGCTGTCGCTCGGCTGCGCGGCCGCCGCACTGAGCGCGCATGCCGGACTGGGCGCCACCGCCCAGGTGGTGATCGCCGCGTTGGTGGGTGGCGGCGCGACGGTGCTGTGGCACCTGCGGCGCGCACGCAAGCCCCGATCAGCGCCGGCCGAGAGCAATCCCGATGTCAACCTCGACATCGGCCAGACCGTGCACGTGGCTGAATGGGCCGCTGACGGCACGGCGCGCGTGCAATACCGCGGCGCCGGCTGGTCGGTGCGCCTGGCCCTGGCCGGCGCACGCGCCCCTGGCGAGTACCGGATCGTGGCCCTTCATGGCAACGAACTTCAATTGACACCCGTCACACCCGACTGAGAGACCTCATGGAAATCGCCCTCATCCTGGCCGTCATCGCCATCATCTTCATCGTCCGCTCGCTCAAGATCGTGCCCCAGCAGCATGCCTGGGTGGTGGAGCGGCTGGGCAAGTACGACCGCACGCTCACGCCTGGGCTGAGCTTTGTCGTGCCCTTCGTTGATCGCGTCGGCTACAAGCACTCGCTCAAGGAAGTGCCGCTGGACGTGCCCAGCCAGGTCTGCATCACCAAGGACAACACGCAGCTGCAAGTCGACGGCATCCTGTACTTCCAGATCACCGACCCCATGCGCGCCAGCTATGGCAGCAGCAACTACATCATTGCCATCACCCAACTGGCGCAGACCACGCTGCGCAGCGTGATTGGCAAGATGGAACTCGACAAGACCTTCGAGGAGCGCGCGCACATCAACGGCGGCGTGGTGCAAGCGCTGGACGAGGCGGCGCTCAACTGGGGCGTCAAGGTGTTGCGCTACGAGATCAAGGACCTGACGCCGCCCGCCGCCATCCTGCACAGCATGCAGGCGCAGATCACGGCCGAGCGCGAGAAGCGCGCGCTTATCGCCGCCAGCGAGGGCCGCCGCCAGGAGCAGATCAACATCGCCACCGGCGAGCGCGAGGCCTTCATCGCGCGCTCCGAGGGCGCCAAGCAGGCTGAGATCAACAAGGCCATGGGCGAGGCCGCGGCCATCACGGCCGTGGCCGACGCGACGGCCGACGCCATCCGCAAGATTGCCGCCGCCATCCAGCAACCGGGTGGCGAGCAAGCCGTGCAGCTCAAGGTGGCCGAGCGCGCCGTCGAGGCCTACAGCCACCTGGCCAAGACCAACAACACGATGATCGTTCCGGGCAACATGGGCGAGGTGGCCACGCTGATCGGCACCGCGATGACACTGTTCAAGGGCACCAAGGCCAAGCCGTGAGCGCTACTGGCGCACTCAACGTGCTGGGCACGCCACTGGTGTCCTGCAGCTACGACCCGCTGACCGGCTGGTACCGCGACGGCTGCTGTCACACCGACGATCAGGATCGCGGCAGCCACGTGGTCTGCGCGAAGCTCAGCGTCGAGTTCCTGAACTTCCAGATGGAACGCGGCAACGACCTCATCACGCCGCGTCCCGAGCAGCGCTTTCGCGGCCTGCGGCCCGGCGACCGCTGGTGCGTCTGCGCGCTTCGCTGGCGCGAGGCCTACGAGGCCGGCTGCGCACCGCCGGTAGTGCTTGAGAGCACGCAGCAGCGGGCGCTCGAGTACGTGCTGCTGGACTGGTTGCGCCAGCATGCGCCGCACCCGCATCGCACAGCTAGAATCGGAGCCGGCTTCGGAAGGGTGGATGAGCGGTTTAAGTCGCATGCCTGGAAAGCATGTGAGGGTTAACAGCCCTCCGCGGGTTCGAATCCCGCCCCTTCCGCCAGGGCACTTGCTCACATAGCTGCCCGCAATCTGGCGGGCGCGTGCGTCAAGCCGGCGTTTGCTGCGCTGGAAAGGCGTCCGCTAGAAGATCAGGACGGCCGCGCCAATGCCGGCCAGCACGAGCGCGAGCATCACCACGCGCCCGAGTGATGTCGACTCTTCTTGAGCACGGTCGGACAAGGCGTCGAATCGTGAGTCCATGGTCGACGTCAGGGGTGCCGGGAAGGTTTCCTCGAAGCGCTCAAGCTCGGACTCGCTGGCATCACGGCGCCGGGCCATCATCGAAGGCTCACCCGAACACCAGCCAGGCGACGAAGCCCGCCAGCAGCGCCAGCAGCGCCAGCGCGGCAATGCGGGCCAGGCCGGCCGCGATGTTGACATCGGACTGCGCCCGCATGGGGCGCGGAGCGTAGAAGTCCTTGCCCATGCTCGTCATCAAGGGCGACGGGGCGGTCTGCTCGAACTGGTCCAAGCGCGAAGCCCGCGTGTCGCGGCCCCAGTGGTCTTGCATGTTTGCCATGTACGAATTGTCACAATTAACGGGCGAAACGGCAACTGGAGGGTCTCAGGCTGGAGGGTCTCAGGCAAGGGTGCTGCCCTGCCGGGCCATGCGATCCTGGCACCAGCCAAGGGCTGTTGACCGCCCCAAGGTCGACCGGGCGGCAGGCTCAGACGGCAGCCGCCCTCGGTTCGCCTGATGCGAACTCGTACAGCGCCAGGTACTGCCGCGCCGGCCCGGCCCACGACAGTGGCTGCACCATTGCGGCGGCCATGCGCCGGCCCCAGGCGGCAGGGTCGCGGTGCAGTGCTGTGGCACGCAGCGCGCACCGCTCGAGTGCCGCCGACGTGGCGGCGTCGAACACGAAGCCGGTGGCCGGCAGTTCACCGCCATCGTCCCTGACCGTGTCGGCCAGACCTCCCACGCGGCGCACGATGGGCAGGGTGCCGTAGCGCAGGCCGTACAACTGGGTCAGGCCGCAGGGTTCGAAGCGCGAGGGCAGCATGATCGCGTCCGCGCCGGCCACCAGGCGATGAGCGCGGGCTTCGTCGTAGCCGATGTGGACATGCACCCGCCCCGGATGCGCCTGCTGCGCCATGCGAAAGGCGGCCTCGAGCGCCGGGTCGCCGGTGCCTTGCACGGCCAATTGCACGCCAGCGTTCAGCAGCGCCGGCAGCGCGGCCAGCACCAGATCGAGCCCCTTCTGCGACGTCAACCGGCTCACCACGGTGAGCAGCAGCGCGTCGGCGTCAGGCGCCAGGCCGAGCTCGGCCTGCAGCGCCTGGCGGCAGACTTGCTTGCCCTGTGGCCGCTCGGCGTCGTAGCGCTGCGCGATGGCGGCGTCGCGCGCGGGGTCCCAGACGGCATCGTCGATGCCGTTGAGGATGCCGCTGACCTGGGCGCCGCGGCCGCGGATCACGCCGTCCAGGCCGCAGCCAAACTCGTGCGTGGCGATCTCGCGCGCGTAGCCCGGGCTGACGGTGGTGATGAGGTCGGCAAACTTCAGCCCGGCCTTCATGAAGCTGAGTTGGCCGTGGAACTCCAGCCCCGCCGGCGACATCAGGTGCGACGCCAGCCCGAGCATGGCCCAGTCGTGCATCGGAAACAGGCCCTGGAAGGCCAGGTTGTGCACCGTGTAGACCGAGCGCGCGACGGTGGGCGTGTGCTCGGCCATGTAGGCGCAGGTCATGGCGGCGTGCCAGTCATGGGCATGCACGATGTCGGGCACCCACTGCGGATCGGCGTCGCCCGCGGCGAGGTGCGCCGCCACCCAGCCCAGCAGGGCAAAGCGCTGCAGGTTGTCCTGCCACTCTTCGCCGGCGCTGTCCTGGAAGGGGCTGCCGCCGCGGCGATAGAGGTAGGGCGCCTCGATCACATACACCGGCAGCTGGCTGCCGGGCAAGCGCCCGAGCAGCAGGCGCACACGAAGCGCACCGAAGCACGAGCCGATGTCGATCACACTGCGTGCGCCTTGCACGCTCTCGAGCACCGCCGGATAGCCTGGCAGCAGCAGCCGTACATCGGCGCCCTGCTCGGCCTGCGCCACGGGCAGCGCCGCCACCACGTCGGCCAGGCCGCCGGTCTTGACCAGTGGGTAGATTTCCGCGGCGACGTGCAAGACTTGCATCGCCAAGGGCCTCAAACCGCGTGCCGCAGCATGGTCACGAACTCGCTCATCGTGCGCTGGGCTTGACGCAACAAAATTACATGACGCTGATCCATTTTTGGGCTGCAAGAATCATTGGTTGATCATCAAGTCGTTGAAGAATTTACTTCAATTTGTTGACTTAAGACACTGAAATTATTGAACTTCAGACCCGCAGAATAGTGAAGATCGTCGTCACTGCGCATTGACTACCGGCAAGTCCATGTAGCTGAACTACATTCTTACCCTCTGAAAATGGATTGACGATCCCGGCTACGTTCAGGGACACTTCGGCTCATTGTCATGACCTTGGCGCCAACGTCCAGACGTATCGGTGCCCTACGCCTCCGTGATGCAACAAAACACCACCCAAGTCGCCCCGGCAAGCGTTGCGATTGATGCGCCCTCCGCGGCCGCCGTCAACCGCCATTTGGTCGCCACGGTCGGCGCTGCGCCGGCGCAGGCCTCGCCCACCGAGGTCATGCACGCCGTGGCCCAGGTGGCACGCGAACAGTTGTCGCGGCGCTGGGTGGCCGTCGACAGCGCCGACCGTGCCGCCAAGGCACGCCGCGTGTACTACCTGTCGATGGAGTTTCTCATCGGGCGCACCCTGGGCAATGCGCTCGGCGCACTCGATCTGAACCACGCCGCAGCGCAAAGCGTGGCAGCACACGCGAAGCGCCTGGAAGACGTGGCCGATTCCGAGCCCGATGCGGCTCTTGGCAACGGCGGCCTGGGGCGGCTTGCGGCGTGCTTCCTCGACTCCATGGCCACCCTGGGCCTGCCCTCGTTCGGGTACGGCATTCGCTATGAATACGGCATGTTCGCGCAGGAAATCCAGAACGGCTGCCAGATCGAATACCCCGACCCGTGGCTGGAGAACGGCACCGCGTGGGAATTTCCCCGCAGTGGCCTGACCTACCCGGTGCGCTTTGGCGGTTGGGTCGAGCACAGCGGGAGCAAGGTC
>JANPMR010000597.1:0-8885 GCA_031427055.1 Rubrivivax sp. | reverse complement strand
GAACGCGCACCACCAGTGCGAGACGGTGTTCAAGGCCTTCGCGCGCGCGCTGCGCATGGCGCTGACGCCCGACCCCCGTTCGGCCGGCGTGATCCCGTCCACCAAGGGTTCGCTCTAAAGTCATGCGCACTGTCGCCGTCGTCGACTACGGCATGGGCAACCTGCGTTCGGTGTCGCAGGCAGTGATGCATGTCGCCGCTGGCACCGACGTCGAGGTCATCGTGACCCAGCGGCCCGACCAGGTCTACGCCGCCGAACGCGTGGTGCTGCCCGGCCAGGGCGCGATGCGCGACTGCATGCGTGAGCTGCACGACTCCGGCCTGAAACAGGCGGTGCTGCACGCGGCCGCCAACAAGCCGCTGATGGGTGTGTGCGTGGGCATGCAGATGCTGCTTGATCACAGCGAAGAGCAGGACACGCCGGGCCTGGGCCTGATTGGCGGCGAGGTGCGCCGCTTCCGGCTCGAAGGGCAGACGCAGCCCGACGGCAGCCGCTACAAGGTGCCGCAGATGGGCTGGAATCGCGTCGTCCAGCATGCGCATGCCTTGTGGGACGGCGTGCCGCCCGATAGCTGGTTCTATTTCGTGCACAGCTATTACGCCTGCCCGTCAGACCCACGCTACACCGCGGGCGAAACGGACTACGGTGCGCGCTTTACCTGCGCGCTGGCTCGCGATAACATTTTTGCCACGCAATTCCACCCCGAGAAGAGCGCCGAGCACGGCTTGGCCCTGTACCGCAACTTCCTGCACTGGAAGCCTTGACCGACGGTAGCCACCCGCTTCACTCTCCAGCCATCCCATCCATCACCACGCTCAACCCGAGCCATGCTGCTGATTCCCGCTATTGACCTCAAGGACGGCAAGTGCGTTCGCCTGCAACAAGGTGACATGTCGGCCGCCACCACTTTCGGTGAAGACCCCGCCGCGATGGCGCGCCGCTGGCTCGACGCCGGCGCACGGCGCCTGCATCTTGTCGACCTCAATGGCGCGTTTGCCGGTCGGCCCATCAATGAGGTGGCCGTGAAAGCCATCCTGCGTGAAGTGGGTGGCCAGGTGCCGGTGCAACTGGGTGGCGGCATCCGAGACCTCGACACCATCGAGCGCTACCTGGACGACGGGCTGAGCTTCGTGATCATCGGCACCGCCGCGGTCAAGAGCCCCGGCTTCCTGAAGGACGCGTGCACCGCCTTCGGCGGCCACATCATCGTCGGCCTCGACGCCAAGGACGGCCGCGTGGCCACCGATGGCTGGAGCAAGCTCACGGGCCACGAGGTCGTTGATCTGGCGAAGAAATTTCAGGACTACGGTGTCGAGGGCGTGATCTACACCGACATCGGCCGTGACGGCATGCTCACCGGCATCAACATCGAGGCCACCGTCAAGCTGGCACAGGCGCTGAGCATTCCGGTCATCGCCTCGGGCGGCCTGGCTGGCATTGCCGACATCGAAATGCTTTGCGCCGTGGAGTTCGAAGGCATCGAGGGTGTGATCTGCGGCCGCAGCATCTACAACGGCGACCTGGACTTCACGGCTGCGCAGCGTCGTGCCGACGCGCTCGGAAATTCGGCCTGATGCTCGCCAAGAGAATCATTCCCTGCCTGGACGTCACCGGCGGCCGCGTCGTCAAGGGCGTCAACTTCGTCGAGTTGCGCGATGCCGGCGACCCGGTGGAAATCGCCGCGCGCTACAACGATCAGGGCGCCGACGAGCTGACCTTCCTCGACATCACCGCCACCAGCGATGGCCGCGATCTCATCCTGCACATCATCGAGGCGGTGGCCTCGCAGGTCTTCATTCCGCTCACGGTGGGCGGCGGTGTGCGCACGGTGGCCGACGTGCGCCGGCTGCTCAATGCCGGCGCCGACAAGGTGAGCTTCAATTCGGCTGCGGTGGCCGACCCGCAGGTGATCCGCGATGCGTCTGACAAGTACGGCGCGCAGTGCATCGTGGTGGCCATCGACGCCAAACGTCGCGTCGATTTGTCGGGCCCTGCCAGGTCCCGTGAGGGTGGCTGGGACGTCTACACCCACGGCGGTCGCAAGAACACCGGCCTGGATGCTGTGGCCTGGGCGAAGAAGATGGCCGAGCTGGGCGCCGGCGAGATTTTGCTCACCAGCATGGACCGTGACGGCACCAAGAGCGGCTTCGACCTCGAACTCACGCGCGCCGTGAGCGATGCCGTGCCGGTGCCGGTCATCGCGTCGGGCGGCGTTGGCAGCCTGCAGCACCTGTCGGACGGCATTCGCATCGGCGGCGCTGATGCGGTGCTGGCCGCCAGCATCTTTCACTATGGTGAGTTCACGGTTGGTCAGGCGAAGGCGATGATGGCGCGCGACGGCATTGCGGTGCGGATGTGAGCGCCGCACGGCCGCCCCGAAGGCGCTCGCGCCCCCTCGGGGGGCCGGCGCGCAGCGCCTTGGGGGCCACATGACCAAACCGCGGCCCACCTGGCCAGGCGGCAAGCCCATGCAGCACCGGCCGCCGCGTGTGCTGCCGCGCGAGGTGCGGCTGATCGGCGGCCAATGGAAACGCAGCAAGCTGCCGGTGGCCGACCGCCCCGGCCTGCGGCCCACGCCCGACCGCGTGCGCGAAACGCTGTTCAACTGGCTGGGGCAAGACCTCTCTGGCTGGCGCGTGCTCGATGCCTTTGCCGGCAGCGGCGCGCTGGGCTTCGAGGCTGCGTCGCGCGGCGCCGCCGAGACGGTGCTGCTTGAACGCGACGTGCCGCTGCTGGCCAGCCTTGAGACGACGCGCCTGCGCCTGGGGGCCAGCGCTCTGCGCGTGGTGCGTGCCGATGCCATGGGCTGGATGGCCAGCGCCGAGCCGGCGCGATGGGACCTGGTGTTGCTGGATCCGCCCTTCGATTCCGGTCTGGCCCTGCCCGCCGCCGCGGTCGCGACCCGCCTGCTGCCGCAAGGCGGATACATGTACCTGGAAAGCGGCGAGGCACCGCCGGCCACACTGCCCGGGCTTGAGCAAGAGCGCAGCCTGCGCGCCGGCGCCGTCTTCGCGACGCTGTGGCGAAGGCTCGACTGAGCGACGCTACACTGCGGCCGCGCCGCTGCGCCGCGCGGAGGAAAGTACCGTGACCCAACGATCCCCGCTCACTGCCGTCTACCCCGGCACGTTCGACCCCATGACGCTGGGCCACGAAGACCTGATGCGTCGCGCATCAACGCTCTTCGACCGCCTGATCCTTGCCGTGGCCGCCGGGCATCACAAGCGCACCATGTTCACCATCGCCGAGCGGCTTGAGATCGCGTCCGAGATCGCCGCGCCCTACGGCAACGTCGAGGTCATCGCCTTTCGTGGCCTGCTGCGCGACTTTGTCGTTGGCGCGGGCGGCAAGGTCGTGGTGCGCGGACTGCGCGCGGTGAGCGACTTCGAGTACGAGTTCCAGATGGCCGGCATGAACCGTCAGCTGATGCCCGAGGTCGAGACCGTCTTCATGACGCCTTCGGATCAGTTCCAGTTCGTCAGCGGCACCTTCGTGCGCGAGATTGCCGCACTCGGCGGTGATGTTTCCAAGTTCGTGGCACCCTCGGTGCTTCGGCGCCTCAAGGAGCGCGTCACGCAAGTGGAGACCTGACCGCCATGGCCCTGTGGATCACCGACGAGTGCATCAACTGCGACGTCTGTGAGCCCGAGTGCCCCAATGACGCGATCAGCATGGGCGCGGAAATCTACGAGATCGACGCCGCTCGCTGCACCGAGTGTGTCGGCCACTTCGACGAACCGCAGTGCGTGCAGGTTTGCCCGGTGAGCTGCATCCCGGTCAACCCTTCGTCGGTCGAGACGCCGGAGCAACTGCTCGCCAAATATCGTCGTCTGCAGGCGGTTCGCGCTTGAGCTTGCGCGGGCCGGCGGTCTTGGCGACGGCGTGCTTGTCCGGCTTGATCCGGGCCTCGGCCTTGGCCGTACCTGAAGTCGGCATCGCCAGGCGTGCCATCGCAAGCCGCTCCTGCGCTTCGCGCTCGCGCACCAGCTGATCGGCAAGACGCTTGTCGCGTGCGGCCACGCCTTGTGCCGCCTGCACCTGGGCCGGGCTGCGTGCATCGTCCACCATCAGCTCCTGGCCCTGCGGGCAGGGCGTGTCGCTGTAGCTGCGGCCGTCGGCTCCGCAGCGCCAGACGCCCGCGGTCTGCGCCTGGACGGCGCTGGCGCAAAGCAGGGTGATCAAGACACAGCTTGCGATGCAGGGCCTCATGGCTTGTCTCCTTCAGGGTCGGGTTTGGGTTTCAGATCCGGGCCCGATTCGGCCGGCAATGAAGGCGCCGGCTCGCGTCGCGGCGGTTTGGGCCGTGGCGGCTGGGCGTGCACCAGCGCCAGCGCCTTGTCCATCTCGCCGGCCAGCAGGTGGTCGCTGGCTGACAGCGACTGTTCGATGGCCTTGTTGATGGCCTCGCGGTGGTCGGGGCTCGGCCGCTTGAGCACGTAGTTCACCACTTCGGCCTTCACGCCGGGGTGACCGATGCCCAGACGCAAACGCCAGAAGTCCTGCGTGCCGAGTTGGCTGTGGATGTCCTTGAGGCCGTTGTGGCCCGCCGCGCTGCCGCCGAACTTGAGCTTGGCCTGGCCGGGCAGCAGGTCGAGCTCGTCGTGGACGACCAGGATCTGCGCCGGCTCGATCTTGAAGAAGCGCGCCAGCGTGGCCACCGAAAAGCCCGAGCGGTTCATGAAGGTCATGGGCTCGAGCAGCCACACCGGGCCGGAGGCGGCCGCCGCGCGATTGACGCGCGCCGCCAGCGCCTGGTAGCCACGCTCGGGCACCAGGCGCGCACCGAGCTTGTCGGCCAGCGCCTCAAGCCACCAGAAACCCGCGTTGTGCCGCGTGGCCTCGTATTCAGAGCCCGGGTTGCCCAGGCCGACGAAGAGTCGAATCATGATGGGCCATTATCGGCAGACGCCCAAAGAAAAGGCCCCACCGGAGTGGGGCCTGCAGACTGCTGCGAAGAGGGTGCCAGCACCCCCTTTCGGGTGGCGATCAGCGTGCGTTCTGCTTCTCGGTCTTCTTGGGCTTGGCCTTGCCCTTGTCGGGCGCGGCCACCACCACCACGGTGGGGGCGACTTCTTCTTCGATGCGCGGCAGGGTCACGGCCACGATCACCGGGTTGAGCGTGCCGTGCTTGACGGCCTTGATGCCCTCGGGCAGCTTGAGGTCACTGGCGTGCAGGCTCTGGCCCTTGACCAGACCCGACAGGTCGATGGTCACGAACTCAGGCAACTCGGAAGCCAGGCACTCGATCTCAAGATCGTTGCGCACATGGTTGATCAGGCAGTGGTCTGTCTTGACCGCCAGCGACGCGTCTTCGCCCGTGAAGTGCAGCGGCACCTTCTTGCGAAGCTTGGTGGTGGTGTCCACGCGTTGGAAGTCGATGTGCTGGACGATGGGCTTCCAGGCATGCATCTGGTAGTCGCGCAGCAAGACCTTCTCGTGAACTGAGCCATTGGGGCCGGCCAGTTCCATCTCGAGGATGGACGAGTGGAAGGCTTCCTTCTTCAGCGCGAAGAAGAGCGCGTTGTGATCGAGTTCGATCATGGCCGGCGTGCCGGCGCCGTAGACGATGCCAGGCACCTTGGCCGCGTGGCGCAGGCGGCGGCTCGCTCCGGTCCCCTGCAGCGTACGCTCGTAAGCTGTGAATTTCATGTTTTCTCCAAGTGGTGAGAGACCCGCGACCAGGTGCTCTCAAAAATGACGGGCACAGGGCCCGTCGCGACAAGAAGAAGGCTCCACACGAAAGCCTCCTCCCGAATCTAGAAGTTGCTGTTCTGCTCGGCGAAGAGAGACGTCACCGACTCGCCGTCGCTGATGCGGCGGATGGTTTCGGCAAACAGAAATGCCACCGACAACTGGCGGATCTTGGTGCAGGCCTTGGCTGCATCAGACAGTGGAATGGTGTTGGTGATGACGACCTCGTCGATGTGCGAGGCCTTGATGCGGTCCACCGCGGGCCCAGAGAACACCGGATGCGTGCAATAGGCGTAGACGCTGCGCGCGCCACGTTCCTTGAGTACCTCGGCCGCCTTCACCAGCGTGCCGGCGGTGTCGATCATGTCGTCCATGATGATGCAGTTGCGGCCCTCGATTTCGCCGATGACATGCATCACTTCGGACACGTTGGCCGCCGGCCGACGCTTGTCGATGATGGCCAGGTCGCAGCCCAGCTGCTTGGCCAGCGCGCGCGCGCGCACCACGCCGCCGACGTCGGGCGAGATGACCACCAGGTTGGGGTGGTTCTTGCTCTTCAGGTCGGACAGCAGCACCGGGCTGGCGTAGATGTTGTCGACCGGGATGTCGAAGAAGCCCTGGATCTGGTCGGCGTGCAGGTCCATCGTGAGCACCCGCTCGACGCCCACGGTCTCGAGCAGGTTGGCCACCACCTTGGCGCTGATCGGCACGCGCGTGCTGCGCGGCCGGCGGTCTTGCCGCGCGTAGCCAAAGTAGGGGATCACGGCGGTGATTCGGCGGGCGCTGGCCCGCTTGAGCGCATCCACCATGATCAGCAACTCCATCAAGTTTTCGTTGGTGGGGGTGCAGGTGGGCTGGACGACGAAGACGTCGCGAGCGCGCACATTCTGGCGAATCTCGACCGTGACCTCGCCGTCGGAGAAGCGGCCGACCGCTGCCTTGCCGAGCTCGACGCCCAGATTGGACGCGATCTCTTTTGCCAGCACCGGGTTGGCGTTGCCGGTGAACAGCAGGGTGTTGAACAGCACGTGGTGTCTCCGCCTGGCGGCGCCGCCTTGGGCGTCAGAAGAAGGTCAGAAGAAACTTTGGCAGGGGAGGAAGGACTCGAACCCTCGCATGTCGGAATCAAAATCCGATGCCTTGACCAACTTGGCGACTCCCCTACACAGGCCATGACACGAGGTCAGGGCCCTAAAAACGTTTCAGTCTGCCCAGTCCGCAAGCGGGTGCCGGTCAAGACTTCTACACATCCGCCCCACCCAAGCCGACGGAAGTTCTTCCGCCGGAAATGTCGCCCTGGATGGAGGGGTCGTGCCAACTCTCGAGAAGACTGCGCTGCCCGAGCCCGTCATGCGGCTGTTGCCGTAACGGGCCTCGAGCCAACGCGCGGTTTGCGCCACCTCGGGGCATCGGTCTTGCGCGGGGGGTTGCAGGTCGTTGCGGCCGAAGGGGCTATCGGCGCCATTGGCCGCCATGCCGCTTTCAATCGTTCTACCGGCTTCCCATCCCGTGGGCAGACCCATGCGTCCTGCGTCGTCCAAAGAGCCTGTGAGTATAACCCGTTCAGTATCGCGGCGCAGCAGCGGGTGGCTGAATATGTCTGCAGTCGGCAGCGACGCCGCCGGCTTGACCACGGCGAACAGGGTCGGCGTCACCACGATTGGCGTCAGGTGCTCGCCGATGCCTTCGACGAAGGCGTTGTGGCCGCCCAGAAAGAAGGGCACGTCGGCGCCCAGCCGCAGGCCGATCTGGGCCAGCCGCGCGCGAGGCCAGTTCAGCCGCCACAAGCGGTTCAGCGCCAGCAGCGTGCTCGCCGCGTCAGAGCTGCCGCCGCCCATGCCCGCGCCCGAGGGCACGCGCTTGGCGATCGAGATGTCAGCGCCCTGCACGCAGCCGCTGGCCGATTGCAGCGCGCGCGCCGCGCGCAGACACAGGTCATCGGCGGGCAAGGCGTCGCCCAGGTCGTGCCGGTTCAGGTGGCCGTCGTCGCGGCGCTCGAAGTGCAGCGTGTCGGCCCAGTCGATCAGCACGAAGGGCGACTGCAGCAGGTGGTACCCGTCGGCGCGCCGCCCCACCACGTGCAGGAAGAGGTTGAGCTTGGCCGGCGCCGGCACGTCGTAGAGCGAACGCAGCGCCACGGTCAGGGTTCCACCGCGTCCAGCTTGACGCGCACCGCCACGGCGGGCGGCGCGTCGCGACGCGCCTCGACCCAGCCTTCGGTGCGGCGCGTCAGCAGCACGCGCCAGCCGAGTTGATCGAAGCCGTCGTCCCGCACTTGGTGCGGCGCATTGGCCCAAGGCCGTCCGGCCAGCCAGTCGGGCAGGGCGGCCAGCGGCAAGGCTTCGCCCAGCGCCGCGCGCGACAGCTCGTCCAGACTGGCGAAGCTTTGTTCGCCTTCCGATGTCGCGAGCACCGCCTGGCCAGGCGCCCAGCGCGCCGCGGCCATCTGCGTGCCCAGCGGCGAGATCAGCCGCAGTTCGCCACGCTCGGCGCTGCCGCGAAGTTCGAATGCCGAGCTCACGCTGCGTGCCGCGATGGCGCCGCTGGCGTCGATGCGCACGCTCAAGCGTCCGCTGGTCCACGGCGAGGCATCGTCGGTTTGATGTGGCGACGCGCAGGCGCCGAGCAGCGCGGCGGCCGCCCACACCAGCAGCGCGCCTCGGCTCACAAATCGACGCGCAACCGTGCCAGCGTCTCGCGCAGCACGTCGTTGGCCGCGTCGCGGCCATTGACCTCGCGCCAGACCTTGCGCGCTTCGTCGCGCAGGCCCATGGCCCACAGCACCTCGCCCAGGTGAGCGCCGATCTCGGTGTCGGGCCGCGCCGCATAGGCCTGGCGCAGCAGGCGAGCCGCCTCGGCCTTGTTGCCCAGGCGGAACTCCACCCAGCCCAGGCTGTCGGTGATAAAGGGGTCGCCAGGCGAGAGCTCTAGCGCGCGCTGCACCAGCGCCCGCGCCTCGGGCAGGCGCTGCTGGCGATCGGCCAGCGAATAGCCCAGCGCGTTGTGCGCGTGCGCGTTGTCGGGCTTGATCTCGATCACGCGGCGCAGCAGGCGCTCCATGTCGTCGAGCTTCTCGAGCTTCTCGGCCATCATGGCCTGCTCGTAGATCAGGTCGGCGTCGTCGATGAAGCGCTGCGAGGCGCTGGCCAGCACGTCGTAGGCCTCGCGCCAGCGCTTGACCTCGCGCAACACCG
>JANPMR010000596.1:0-7458 GCA_031427055.1 Rubrivivax sp. | reverse complement strand
CCCGCGTCGTAGCGTTGCGCCAGGTCCTGCAGCACCGCGGCACGGCCGACGAAGACGTCGCGTTCGGCCGGCAGGTTGTGGCGCAGCTCGCGCTGCGGACGCCACAGGCCCTCATGCCAGGTGACGCGGTACGCCTTGGTGCTGTCAGGCGGCGGGCGGAAGGCGCCCGCACGCGGCGCCAGCTCGAACAGCTCGAGCGGCTCGGCCAGACCCTTGAGCCGCCAGTGGCCCTGGCTGCGCAGGTGCAGATCGCCCGCGCTCGCGGCCAATGCGGTGCGCGCCGGCTCGCTGAGCAGCGTCTGCCCGCCCAGCGCCAAGCTCATCACACGCGCCACCACCGGCTTGGCCAGGCCGTCAAGCTCCAGCCGCTGCGCGCCGTGGGCGCGGTCGCCGTCGTCGTTGCGGCGCAGCCGGTAGGGGCCGGCGTGGATGCCGACGCGCGACAGCAGCGGCACGGACAAGCGCGCCAGCGCCTCGTGGTAGCCGAGCGCGAAGCGCGCCGCGTCGGCCGCGGTGTCGAACAGCAGCAGAAAGCCGTCGGTCTTCTCGACCTCGGTGCCGCCGTGGCGCTGCAGCAGCGCGCGCGCCGCGCGGTCGTGCTCTTGCCATAGCGCAGCCCAGCGATCGTCGCCCAGGCTCTGCACGAGATGCAGGCTGTCGATGATGTCGGTGAGCAGCAGCACACCGGCGCTGGCGGTGGCGCCGTCGACCCTTCCTGAAGGCACCAAATCGTCCATGGGCGCGGACTCTACGGCAACCACAGGGCACCAGACTCACCGCCGTTCGCCGATGAACGGCGCTCTTGGTGATCGGGTGGCGGCCCGCTGGTCATCTGGAGCGCGAGCGCTTTCGCCGCCTGCAGCACGGCGCCTTCGCCGTCGCCGTCGCGCCGCCCGGCGGGGGGCTCAGAACCTGATCAAGTCGATCTTGGTCAGCGTGACGTTGCGCGACACCAGCGGTGCGGTGCTCATGTGCACCGCGACAAACTGTTCGATGTAGGCGGTGTCGGCCGAGATGCCGTCTACTGGCAACACCACCTTCAGGCCACGCAACGAGGCGGCGCTGGCCGTATAGAGCACCGCACCGTGCGCCGAGGTGCCGGTGGCGATCACAGTCTGCGTGCCGGCGGCCTTGAGCAGCTTTTCGAGTTCGGCGTTCGCGAACTTGTCCACGCCGGCGGAGACGATGGTCTCGGAGTCCAGCGGTGCCACGTCAGGCAGGATGTCAGAGCGCTTGCTGGTCGGCACGGTGGCAAACACCACCAGCATGCCCTTGGCGCGCGCATCGGCCAGCAGCTTCTTCATCGCCGGCAAGGTGGCCATGCAGCGCGGACGCGCGGTGCAGTTGGGGTTGACGAAGTCGAGCATCAGCAGCGCCGTCGTCTTGGGGTCCAGCGTTGCCGACTTCAACTCTGGCGCCGCGGGCGCCTTGATGCCGGCCCATTCGTCGACGATGGTGGGTGTGCTGGCCAGAGCGGTCGCTCCGAGCGTCGCCAGGCCGAAGGCGATGGCCAGGCGCGCGAGCGAAAGGCTTGCGGGGCGGGTTGAGGCGGCTATGGGGCTGTGCATCGGGGTCTCCACTGTTGATAGGGGTCTGGGTTTTCCAAGTGTAGGGAGCATGCCCGGACGCGTGACCTCTGGGGACTCTCGCGCGGCGCTGGCCAGCGCCAAGTCCCTGTCGATCTTCTCGGTCTGCGCTTGCACCAGGAAGGCGCCTCAGCCGCTCAAGGTATAGCGCCGCGCCAGCGCCTCGAAGCGCTGCGCCGATGCCGCGGCGTCGAAGCCCGGGCCCAGTTCGTCGGCCAGGATCTGCGCCACCGGCGCGGCTTGGCGCGCGGCCTCGGCGGCGTCCAGAAAGAGCAGTCGGCTGCGCCGCGCCAGCACGTCTTCGACGTCGCGCGCCAGCTCAAAGCGCACGGCAAAACGCACCATCGCCTCGCTCAGGCTGCCCTGGCCGCTTTCGGGGTCATGCCACAGCCAGCGATCGGCGCCAGGCAGGGCGCGCAGCGTGGGCGCATCGCCGCCGTAGAGGTGCTCGCCGGGCGCATCGGCGATCGAGCGGCCGGGTCCGGCGCCAGCGGCACCGGCTGCGCCCACCAGCGGCAGGCGCACCGTGGCGCCGCCCGGCCGGCGCGGCAGCAGGCCGCGTGCCATGGCGCGATCGAGCACGTCTTCGGCCATCGAGCGATAGGTCGTCCACTTGCCGCCGGTGACGGTGACCAGGCCCGAGCGACCGACGAGGACGGTGTGCTCGCGCGAGATCGCCTTGGTGTTCTCACCATCATCGCCCGCCGGCTTGACCAGCGGCCGCAGGCCCACCCACACCGAACGCACGTCGGCGCGTGTCGGCGCGCGCTCCAGATAACGGCCGGCCTCGCCCAGGATGAACTCGACCTCCTGCGCAAACGGCGCCGGCTCGCGCACGATGTCGTCGCGCGGCGTGTCGGTGGTGCCCAGGATGGTCTTGCCCATCCAGGGCACGCAAAAGAGCACGCGGCCATCGGCCGTCTTGGGCACCATCAGGCCGTGGCTGCCGGGCAGGAAGCTGCGGTCGACGACCAGGTGCACGCCCTGGCTGGGTGCGACCATCGGCGGGCGGGCCGCGCTGCCGGCGTCGCGGTCCATGTTGCGCACGGCATCGACCCAGACGCCCGTGGCGTTGACGACGCAACGCGCGCGCACGGTGTGCTGCGCGCCGGTCTCGGCGTCCTGCGCGACCAGCCCACGCACCTGGCCTTTCTCGCGCAGCAGCGACACCACCGGCATGTGGTTGAGCATCAACGCGCCGCGCCCGGCCGCGGTGCGCGCCAGGGCCACGGCCAGGCGGGCGTCGTCGAACTGGCCGTCCCAGTACTTGACGCCGCCGCGCAGGCCGGCGCGGCGCGCCGTGGGCAGCAGTGCCAGCGTGCCGGCGGCCGACAGCCACTCGGTGGCGCCCAGGCCCCGCGCGCCGGCCAGCGCGTCATACAGGGTCAGGCCGATGCCGTAGAAGGGTTGCCCGAGCAGGGTGTAGGACGGCACCACGAAGGCCAGCCGCTGCGCCAGGTGCGGCGCGTTGGCCAGCAGCACGCTGCGCTCGTGCAGCGCCTCGCGCACGAGGCCGATGTTGCCCTGCGCCAGGTAGCGCACGCCGCCGTGCACGAGCTTGGTGGCGCGCGAGCTGGTGCCCTGCGCAAAGTCGGTGGCCTCCACCAGCACGACCGAGAAGCCGCGCGCCGCCGCGTCGAGCGCCACGCCCAGGCCAGTGGCGCCGCCGCCGATCACCGCCAGGTCCCACTCACGCGGCTCTTGCAGGCGGGCGATGAGGTCGGCTCGGGCGGTCGACCCGGCCGACGCGGCCGACGCGGTCGATACGGTCATGCCCTGGCGAAGTTCACCGGCAAGCCCGGCACCTCAACCCGCGTGTGCAGCACGCAGCCGGCCAACGGCTGCGCGGTCAGCTCGTCGGCCGGGCGTTTCTCGCGCGCGGTGGTGATGTACAGCGTGCGCAGGTCCGGCCCGCCAAAGCAGGGCATGGTGGGGCAGCGCACGGGCAGCGCCAGGGTCTGCAGCAGCGTGCCATCGCTTGCAAAGCGCAGCAGGCGCTGGCCCTCGAACATCGCGCACCAGTAGGCGCCTTCGACATCCACCGCAGCGCCGTCGGGCCGCCCGCCGTAGGTGGCGAGATCCTGGCCGGGCTGCTTGACCGGGAACGACGCGAACACGCGCTGGCGCGAGAGCGTTCCGTCGGCGCCGTCGAAGTCAAAGGCGAAGACGCGGTGCGACGCGGTGTCGCTCCAGTACATCGTGCGTCCGTCGGGGCTGAAGGCCAGGCCGTTGCTGACCGTGATGTCGCCGGCCATGCGCTGCAGGCGGCCGCCTGTCCAGCGGTACAGCGCCGCGTTGGGTGGCGTGCGCGGCTCGAAGATCGTGCCCACCCACAGCCGGCCCTGCGCGTCGGCACGGCCGTCATTGAAGCGCTCGTGCGCCGGGTCGTAGGGCGGCCCTGCAAGGCGGTGGCGCTCGCCAGACGACGGGTCGAAACGGAACAGGCCGTCGCGCATCGCCAGCAGCAAGTCGCCCCCTGGCAGGGGCGCGCAGCAGCCGGGTTCGGTGTCGAAGGCCCACTGCCGGTGCGCGGCGCTGGCCGGCGTGTAGCGGTTGAGCGTCTTGCCGGGGATGTCGCACCAGTACAGGCAGGCTTGCTCCGGGTGCCAGAAGGGCGATTCGCCGAGCAGCGAAGGCGCGACGGGCAGCGCCTCGACGGTCATGCGGCCCCGATCTCCAGCTTCATCCAGGCGTCGAAGGTGGCTTGCGGCGCCAGCGAGCGCAGGCCGTGAGCTGCAGGGTCGGACATGTGGATGGCGTTGCTGACGTGGCTGACCGGCTCGACGCAGTAGTAGGGCTTGGTGTCGGGCGTGAAGACCACCAGATAGGGCAGCGACGAGCTCAGGCGCAGCGAGAGCTTCTCGTCGCGGATGCGCGCCGGGCCGCGCCAGCCTTCGAAGCAGTTGTCGAAGGCCAGGTGGGCGACGTCGCCGTCGATGCCCGGCTGCGGCACGTGACGCGTGGGCAGGCCGCTGGCGTCGCTGTCCCAGCGGTCGGTGAGCTCGATGTGCAAGCGGCTGCGGTGGCGCTTGGGGAAATACGGGTGCCAGCCCAGGCCCACCGGCTGCGCCTGCGCCGCATGGTTGGTGACGGCCATGTGGACCTCGAGCGCACCGGCACTCAGCACGAAGCGCTGGCGCAGCTCGAAGGCGAAGGGCCAGTGCGCGTCCGCGGTGTGGACATAGCGCAGCTCGGCTTCGGTGGTGGATGAGGACACCACCTCCCAGGTGCGCATCCAGGCCACGCCGTGCACCGAGTGCGGGCTGTCGTCGAAATTGGGCGCCGTGAAGTGGTCTTGGCCCAACCAGCGAAAGCGCCGATAGCCCAGGCGGTTGGAGTACGGCGCCAACGGGTAGCAACCCGACAGACGCGCGCTGGCCAGATCGGCCGGCTCGGTGCTGCGCAGCACGGGCACGTCGCCCAACCACAGGCCGGCGATGGCGCCGCCCAGGTCGGGCCGCAGCGCCAGGCGGATATCGCCGTGGCGCAATTCGAGAGAAGGATTGCTCATGGCCCCGATCATGCCGCAAGCGGCGCCGCTGACCGCTGGGGGCCTGCCCCAGCAACTACCAGCGCGTGCCCAGGGCGTCGAGTTCGACCTTGAGGTAGTGGGCGCCAGCGATCGGGTTGAAGTAATAGGGCGCGATCTCTTCGAAACCCAGCGACTCATACAGGCCGCGCGCGGCTTCCATGTCGTCCAGCGTGTCGAGCAGCATGCACGAGTAGCCGGCCTGCGTGGCCCGGTCCATGAGTTCCTGCGCCAGCCGGCGGCCCAGGCCGAAACGGCGGTAGGCCCGCGGCACGAACAGCCGCTTCATCTCGCAGGCGTTGGTGTGGTCGGCGTCAGGCAGCGCGCGCATCGCCACGCAGCCGGCCGGCTGGCCATCCACCAGCGCCAGCAGCAGGGCACCGCCGGGCGGCGCGTACTCGCCCGGCAGGCCGGCCAGTTCGGCCGCAAAGTTCTGGAAGCACAGGTCGACGGCCAGCGCCGCGGCGTACTCCACAAACAGCGCGCGCACGGCGGCGATCTGTTCGGTGGATTCGGCCTGCAGCAGTTGGATGGGTGGGTCGTCGGGCATGTTCAGCCGCCCAGTGCGGCCACGCCGTAGGCGGCCACGGCGCACAGCGTGACGATGGCCACCGCCATGACGCGCTGGCGCAGGCCGTCGGCGCTGGCGGGCGTGCCGGCGGGCAGGTGCTTGTCGCCGTGCAGCATGGGCCGCACCAGGTTGACGCGCTTGTGCAGCAGGTAGAACAGAACGGCCGCCACGTGCAGCGCCACCATCGCCAGGATGATCCATTGGCCCCACTGGCTGTGCCAGCCGCTGGCCAGCGACGCGCTGGCGCTGCTGACAAAGCGGTTGAGCGGGCCGACGCTGGCGATCTCGTCGTCGGCCACCAGGCCGGTGGCCACCTGCAGGATCAGCATGACGAGCAGGCCGAAGACCGAGAAGCTGCCCAGCGGGTTGTGGCCGACGTCGAGATGCTCGCCCGGCCGCGCCTGACCGCGCAGGTAGCGCAGCACGGTGGCCGGTGCGTAGACAAAGCTGGCAAAGCGCGACCAGCGCCCGCCCACGACGCCCCACAGCAAGCGGAATGCCAGCAGCGCCAGCACCAGGTAGCCCAGGCGCAAGTGCCACTCCATGGCGCCGCCGCCGATCTTGGCGGTGATGACCGAGCCGGCGATCGTCAGCGCCAACATCCAGTGGAAAACGCGGGTGGGCAGATCCCAGACGCGCACGGGCTGAGTGGTCGCTGCGGTCATGTTGGTGTGCGGTGAAAGGGCGGACGCAACCATACCGCGACTTGATGCCGTCGCGGGCGCGGTCGGCACCAGGATCGGGCCAAACCCTGATCCGCGAAATGGACGCGCGCCGCGCTGCGTATACCGTCCGTACACTCCCGCCCCGGGCTGCGCTGCGACGTGGCCGGATCATCAAGCCCGCCAGCCTTTCAAACGCTTCCAACGGAGATTGCCGATGTACCGAATTGCCCTTGCCGCCCTAGCCGCGGCCACGCTCGCCACCGCACTGCCCGCCGCAGCCCAATGGCAGAAGCCCGAAGACGCCATCAAGTACAGGCAGAGCGCAATGGCGCTGCAGAACAATCACCTCGGCCGCGTCTTCGGAATGGCCCAGGGGCGCGTGCCCTTTGACGCCAAGGTGGCAGCCGAGCAGATCGAGATCGTCGCCATGATCAACAAGCTGCAGTTCGCCGCCTTCATCGAGGGCAGCGACAAGGGCAACACCAAGGCCAGGCCGGACATCTGGATGGACAAGGACAAGTGGAACGCCGCCGTGGCCAAGAGCCAAGACGACGTGCTCAAGCTGGCGGCGGCCGGCAAGACGGGCAACCTCGACCAGATCAAGGCCGCGGTCGGCGCGGTCGGGGGCAGCTGCAAGGGCTGCCACGACGCTTTCCGCAACTGATCAAGGCGCGATCCGCCTGCGCCCGGCTCGGCGAAGCCGAGCACGACCCTGCGGGTCATCGCGCTCTTCTTGGTGACCGCATCACGCCCGCTTCGCGGGCATGAGCGTTCCCCAGAAATCAGCCCGGGCTCACGCCCGGCTCGGCAAAGCCGAGCACGACCCTGCGGGTCATGGCTGATTTCTTCTCAATCTTGGTGACGACGATGGCGCCGATGTCGGCGGTGTTGGCCACGTGCGTGCCGCCGCAGGGCTGCAGGTCGACGCCTTCGATCTCCAGCACGCGAATGCGGCCCAGTCCGCGTGGGGGTTGCACGCTCATGCTGCGCACCAGTTGCGGGTTGGCATCGAGCTCGGCCTCGCTGATCCAGCGGTGGCGCACCGGGTGCGCCCCGGCCACCAGGCGCGCGATGCCGGCGCTCAGCGTCTCCTTGTCCAGCGGCTCT
>JANPMR010000595.1:0-1545 GCA_031427055.1 Rubrivivax sp. | reverse complement strand
GCCGCCACGCCATCGAGCGCGGCCTGCAGCGCGTCGAGCATGGCAACGGACAGCGCATTGAAGGCCTGCGGACGGTTCAGCGTCAGCGTCACGGCGCCGCGCGCGTCCTTGTTGCAGGTCACCAGGGCTTGATCGTTCATGGCTCGTTCTCCTTCATTCCATCGCGGACGATGACTTCGCCCGCTCGCGCAGTTGAAACTTCTGAATCTTGCCGGTGCTGGTCTTGGGAATGGGCTCGAAGCGGATCTCGCGCGGCACCTTGTAGCCCGCCAGCAGGCCCTTGCAATGCGCGATCAGCTCGGCCGCGGTCACCGTGGCATCGGCCTTGATCTCGACGTAGGCCAGTGGCGTCTCGCCCCACTTCGGGTCGGCCTTGGCCACCACGGCGCAGGCCAGCACGGCCGGGTGGCGGTACAGCGCGTCCTCGACCTCGATGCTGCTGATGTTCTCGCCGCCGCTGATGATGATGTCCTTGCTGCGGTCCTTGATCTTGACGTAGCGGTCGCTCTCCATCACCGCCAGGTCACCGGTATGGAACCAGCCGCCGGCAAAGGCCTTGGCAGTGGACGCCGGGTTCTTGAGGTAACCCTTCATCACGATGTTGCCGCGGAACATGATCTCGCCCATGGTCTGGCCGTCGGCGGGCAGCTCGCGCATCGTCTCGGGGTCCATCACCGTCATGCCTTCCTGCAGCATGTAGCGCACGCCCTGGCGGCCGTTCAGGCGCGTCTGCTCGGACAGGCTCTCGTGCGCCCAGCCGTCGCGCTTGACGGCGACGCTGGCCGGGCCGTAGACCTCGGTCAGGCCGTACACATGCGTGATGTCGATGCCGATCGCAGCCATGCCTTCGATCATCGACGCCGGCGGCGCCGCGCCGGCGACCATGCCGCGCACCTTCTGCGTGATGCCGGCGCGCCATTCGGCCGGTGCGTTGACCAGCAGGTTGTGCACGATGGGCGCGGCGCAGTAGTGGTCCACGCCGTGTTCGCGCATGGCGTCGAGGATGGCCTTGGCCTCCACCTTGCGCAGGCAGACATGCGTGCCGCCCAGCATCGCCACCGTCCACGGAAAGCACCAACCATTGCAGTGGAACAAGGGCAGCGTCCACAGGTAGCGCGGAAAGTGCGGCATCGTCCAGGTGGCCGCGTTGCACACCGCGTTGAGATAGGCGCCGCGGTGGTGCGTGACGACGCCCTTGGGGTCGCCGGTGGTGCCGCTGGTGTAGCTCACGGCAATGGCATCCCACTCGTCGGCCGGGCCGCCCAGCACCGCCAGCGGGTCGTGCGCGGACAGCAGAGACTCGTACTCGTACGCGCCGAGGCGATCACCCGGGCCGGTGTACTCGCTGTCGTCGACGTCGATGACGATGGGTTCGCGGCCATGCTGCTCGCGCAGGATGCGCAGCGCAGCAGCCGTCACGGGCGCGAACTCGCGGTCGGTGATCAGCACCTGCGCTTCGCAGTGGTTCATCTGCCAGGCCAGCAGCGGTGCGTCGAGCCGGGTGTTCAGCGTGTTGAGCACGGCATTCAACGCCGGCACGGCGTA
>JANPMR010000594.1:0-11773 GCA_031427055.1 Rubrivivax sp. | reverse complement strand
TCAAGGCCCCGGCCCAGAGCTGTGGCCTCAACGCCGCCAGCGCTTGCCCGACAGACCCGTACGCGGTGTCACCCTACCGCTCGTCCGACCACGACCCGGTGCTGGTGGGTCTGAATCTGTACAAGACCTTCACGGGCACCTCGGGCCGTGACCTCATCGTCGGCACGGCGGGCGACGACATCCTCATCGGCGGACCTGGCGCCGACAACCTGACAGGCGGCGCGGGAAGCAACATCTTCGTCTACAGGTCGCTGGCCGATGCCGGCGACACCGTCACCGACTTCGGGCCTGGCAAGGATCGCATCGATCTGCTCGCCCTGCTCGCCAGCGTCGGCGCCAATGCGGTCAACGCCTACACCGTGGGCGTGGTCAGGCTGGTGGCTGCAGGCGCCGACACTTTGCTGCAGATCGACACCGACGGCAGCGCAGGCCCGGGCCTGCCGCGCACGCTGCTCGTGTTGCGCGGCGTGAGCCCCGCAAGCATCGTCCCCGCCCGCGACCTGGGCGTGCAATGACTTCCTCGAGGACCGACACCATGAATCGCAAACAAGCCCTTCCGGCCTTGACAGGCACCCTGCTGGCCACGCTGTTGATGCTGGCCGCACCCGCGCAGGCCCTGTCCGCCGACCTGCTGACCTGGACGCGCGCCGGCGACGTGCTGATCGGCGCGCTGTCAACGTCGGCCAGTCTGAGCACGGCCGCAGACGCCTCGGGCGAGCTGCCCTTGTCTGGACAGAGCGCGCTGCTGTACTTTGACTTGGAGCCGGCTCTGGGCATCGCCGCAGGCACCCTGGCCGCCGATACCTATGAAGGGTCGGGCATGAGCCAGAGCTTCGTCCTTGCCGGCCCCACCACGGTGAGCTTCGATTGGGTGCTGGCCAGTGGCGACGCGTTTGACGCAGGCTTTGCCGACCGTGGGTTTGTCGTCGTCGACGGCAGCACCCTGTTGCCCTTGGGCGAGCTGTCTGCCAGTGCGGTGGGCGGCAGCTTCAGCATCACCTTCTCGGTGCCGGGCAATCACTCGCTGGCCATCGGGCTGATGGACGTCAACGACACCGCCGGGCTCACGACGCTCAGCATCTCTGCCTTCAATGTCAGCGCGGTGCCCGAACCGGGTAGCTGGGCGCTGATGCTCGCGGGCGCAGTCGTGTTGGGCGCTGCGACGCGGCGCCGCCGCAGCTGATTCCGGCGGGCCTGCGGCGTGATCAGAGAATCTCGGCCGCTATCACCGCGTGCAACACCACCTGCAGCGTGCCATCGCGCTCGCGGCCGCGCAGCCACCACACGCCGCCCTTGCGCACCGACCAAGGCAGGGCCTGGCCCGACAGCAGGTAGGCCGCGGTCAGGCCCAGCGTGGGCTGATGGCCGACGACGAGCACGGGTTCGCGCGCCTCGGGCCAGCGCACGGCGTGCAGCAGGGCCTCGACCGTGGCCCCGGGGGCCAGGTCCGGCGACGTCCGCAGCTTGCGCTCCAGCACCAGCGCCGTCTGCTGGGCCCGGCGTGCCGGGCTGCTCAGCACGCGCGTGCTGGCGGGCAACTGGCGGTTGAGCCAGGCGGCCACGCGCTGCGCCTGGCGCTCGCCCTTGGGGGTCAACGGCCGATCGGCATCGTCTTGCCCGTCGTCGGCGTCGTAGGCGTCAGCGTGGCGCCAGAGGATGAGGTCCATGCGCCCGCCGCGCTCAGGCAAAGCGCTGCATCAGGACCTGCTGCGCGCTCACGCCGGTCTCGGACACGCGCCGGTAGCGGCCCTCGCTGTCCAGCATCCAGGCATCGCGCTGGTCATGCAGGTAGGGCACCAGGGCTTCGTCGATAAGGCGCTGGCGCATGGCCTTGTCACGCACCGGCCAGGCAATCTCGATGCGGCGGAACATGTTGCGGCTCATCCAGTCGGCGCTGCTGAGGTACAGCGCCTCGTCGTCGTCGCCATCACCCCAGGCGAAGTACATGATGCGCGAGTGCTCGAGAAAGCGCCCCACCACCGAGCGCACGCGGATGTTCTCGGTCAGCCCCGGCACCCCCGGTGGCAGCATGCAGGCGCCGCGCACCAGCAGGTCGATGCTGGCGCCGGCCTGGCTGGCCTCTACCAGCGCCTGGATCAGCGCCGGATCGGTCAGCGCATTGATCTTGACGACGATGCGCGCGGTGCGGCCTTCGCGGGCCGCCTGCGCCACCTGCGAGATGTGCTTGACCATGCGCTTGTGCATCAGGAAAGGCGCCGTCAGCAGGTGCTGCGGTGCACGCCCCTTGGTCTGGCTGGCTAGCTGCAAGAACACCGCGTCGGCATCGGCCGCCAGCCCGGCGTCTGCCGTCAGAAAGCTCAGGTCGGTGTACAGCCGGGCTGTGCGCGGGTTGTAGTTGCCGGTGGACAGATGCAGATAGCGGCGCAGCCGCGCGCCCTCGCGCCGCGTCACCACCAGCATCTTGGCGTGTGTCTTCAGGCCGACGATGCCGTACACCACCTGCGCGCCCACCGCCTCGAGCCGCTCTGCCCAGTTGATGTTGGCCTCTTCGTCGAAGCGCGCCTTGAGCTCGACCACCGCCAGCACTTCCTTGCCGCGCCGCGCCGCCTCGAGCAGCAGGTCACCCAGCACGCTTTGCGTGCCGGTGCGGTAGATGGTCTGCTTGATGGCCAGCACATCGGGGTCGTGCACGGCCTCGCGCAGAAACTGCACCACCGGCTCGAAACTCTCGAAGGGATGGTGCAGCAGCACATCGGTATCGCGCAGGCGCTCGAAGATCGACTGCGTGCGCGGCAGGCGGCCGGTAGGCCACTGCGGCTCGTGGCGCGCAAAGCGCAGCTTGTCGGCGTCGGCCTGGTCGATCAGCTGGTTCAGGCGCACCAGGTTGACCGGCCCGTTGACGCGGTACAGCGCCACCTCGGGCAGCGAAAACTGCTCCAGCAAAAAGTTGTAGAGCTGCGGCGGGCAGGTGTTCACCACCTCAAGCCGGATCGCCAGGCCAAAGTGCCGCGTCGTCAGGCCGCTGCGCAGCGCCTGGCGCAGGTTGGTGATGTCGTCAGAGTCGACGTCCAGATCAGAGTCTCGGGTGACGCGAAACTGCGAGAAGGACTCGACCTCGCGCCCGGGAAACAGCTCTGCCAGGTGGGCGCGGATCACGCTCGTCAGCAACACGAAACCCTGCTGCCCCGGGCACAGCGCGTCGGGCAGCCGGATCACGCGCGGCAGCACGCGCGGTACCTTGACGATGGCGATCTGGTTCTCGCGCCCGAAGGCGTCGCGCCCGCCCAGGCGGGCGATGAAATTGAGCGACTTGTTGGCCACCAGCGGGAACGGGTGGCTGGGGTCCAGGCTCACCGGCACCAGCAGCGGCCGCACCTGGGTTTCGAAGAAGCGCGCCACCCACTTGCGCTGCGCGTCGTTGCGGTCGGCGTGATTGAGCACCACGATGCCCTCGCGCTGCAGCGCCGGCATGATGTTGTCGTTGAAGAGCGCGTACTGCTCGTCGATGAGTTCGTGCGCCGCGTCGGCCACCGCCGCCAGATCGTTGCGTGAAACGCCCGAGCCGGGCTGCCGCGTGGCCTCGATGATGTCGGCCACACGAACCTCGAAGAACTCGTCGAGGTTGGAGCTGACGATGGTGATGTAGCGCAGGCGCTCGAGCAGCGGCACGTCGTCGCGCGCGGCCTGGGCCAGCACGCGGCGGTTGAACTGCAGGATCGAGCGGTCGCGATTGAGCAGCTTCAGCGGGCCCACCGGCGGCGCCGATGTGGCGGCGACCGGTGCGTCGCCTTGGGGCATGTCGGACATGGGGTCGATTGTAGGAAGAGCCCATGACAGGCCGGTGACGGCGCGGCGCCGGCCACGCGGCGTACCGGCATCATGCCGTCACGGGCTCAACCAGCGGGCCGCTCGCGCGCGGCGACGCCGGCCAGCACCCGCGCCACGAGGTAGCTCAGCGCGACGACTGCCAGCACGAGGCCACCGAGTGCGAGCTCCTTGCCGCTGCTCCAATCCTCGATGGCGGGTGAGATGAGCTTGCCGATGCCCAGCGCGGCCACCAGCAGGCTCACCGCCGACACGGCCACGCTCATGATGCGCGAGGCCAGCACGGCGAGCTGGTCCGCGCGCGCGATCAGGCGCGCGATCCACCAGCCGTTCAATCCGTCTGCGACCAGCATCCCGAGCACGAACAACAGGCCCAGCGTGAGCGTGTGCGCCACCCCCCCGAACGGCGCCGCCGTGACCGCGAACAGCACCGACTGGCTGACGGTGTCGAAGGACAGCGCAAACAGGGCACCCACCGCCGCCACGCCCAGCGCTGGCTGAGCACGCCCACGAGCAGCGCGATGCCCATCACGATGGCGCCGTGACCGAGCGAAAACAGGGCGCCGCAGTAGCGGGCGTGCGGGCGCCGTGCGTCGGCGGCCAGGCGGGTCATGCCGTCGATCGCGGCCAGATGGTCGGCGTCGAAGCCATGCCGCATGCCCAGCAGCAAGACCAGCGAGCACAGCGCGCTCCAATCGGTGGGAAGGTTCGGCATGACGGCGGTCGCTTTGGGGCAGCGCAGCGATCGTAGGCGGTACGCGGCCGGGGTGGCGCCGGGTCGCCCGCTAGACCTTGACCGGTTGTTGCGTCAGCTCAAGCCGGGGCCACGGCCGCGAGCCGGCGTTCAACCGCCGTCGCGCACCACGCGACACGACTCGATGTCGAACGACACCGTGCCGATGGTCAGCGCGGTCTGGTCGCGAAAGCCCGCCGCGAAGGCCACGAAGCGCTCGACGTCGGCAAAGTTGCTCGCCAGGCCCAGCGAGACCCGGATCGCACCGGCCGACTCGCGGCCCCTCGCTTGCAGAAGCAGGCGGTGCGCAGCGCCAACACGATCAAGCCCTGGGCCATGCATGAAGACATGCGCGACCTGAGGAAGCTGTGAACGGCTTGACCAATGTGGAAGTTGATCGCTCGAACACAAAGACATAGTTTTTGGACAGCATCAGACCGCAAATGCTATTCTGTGGACGGAAACGCCAGAATTTGCAGCCACAAAACACTCGTTTATGGACAATCTGCCAGAGCTTCTGTTCAGCCAGGCCACCGACCAGGCTCAGTCCAAGCGCGTACGCCGATTGGCAGCCGACAGCCAACTGCGCAAGCTCTACGCGGGCGTCTACACCTCGAATCTAGACGCGCCGGCCGAGTCAGTGGCGCTGCGCAACTGGCGCGCCATCGTGGGCCATCTGCTGCCCGGCGGCGTGATCTCGCACCGCTCGGCGTTCGATGGTCGGCCGCACGCCGGCAGGCTGTTTGTCACACGCGGAAAGACGCGCCGCAAGCTGGCGCTGCCCGGGTTGACGGTCGAGGTACTGCCAGGACCGCCAGCCATCACTGAAGGCATCGCGCGGGACGTGCCCTACGGATCGCTGTTTCTGGCCAGCGAGCCCCGGCGGTTCCTGGAGAACCTGAGCCGAGGCCGTGGCTGGTCCGAGCGCGAGCTGCCGCAACAGGAAGTCGAGGTGCAACTCGACAAGATGCTGGCCCTGCGCGGCGAGCAAAGATTGAACGATCTGCGTGATGCCTGTCGAACCCTGTCCAGCTCGCTGGACATGACGCCTGAGTTCGCGCGCCTGGACGGCATCGTCGGCGCGCTGTTGGGCACCCACGCTGCGCGAAACCTGTCGGCGCGCCAAACCCTGGCGCGCGCTGCCGGCCGACCTTACGACCCGAGCCGCCTCGACCTGTTCGATACGCTCTTCGCAGCACTGAACCGTGAGGTGTTTGCGGCCATCGCCGACCCGGCCCCGGCCGGCCCCGCACGCGAGAACTTCGCCTTCTTCGAGTCGTACTTCTCCAACTACATCGAGGGCACGACGTTCACTGTCGCCGAGGCCGAGAGCATCGTCTTCGACGGCCGCATCATCGAGAACCGAAGCGCTGACTCGCACGGCATCCTCGGCACCTTCGCGGCGGCGACCCGCTCGCCCTGGCGCGACCGACCTGCACAGGATGCCGACGCCTTCCTGACCTGGCTCAAGAGCGTGAATGCGCAGGTCATGCAGCAGCGGCCCGAGAAGGGGCCCGGCGAGTGGAAGGACCAGATCAACCAGGCGGGCTCGACGGTTTTCGTTGCCCCAGAGCTCGTGCCCGGCACCTTGCGCGAGGCCTTCGAGCGCATCCTGGCGCTGGTGGACCCCCTGGCACGGGCGCTGATGACGATGTTCGTGGTCAGCGAGGTGCACCCCTTCATCGACGGCAACGGACGCACCGCGCGACTGGCGATGAACTGCGTGCTCAGCGCCGCGGGGCTGAGCCGCATCATCGTGCCGACCGTCCACCGCGAGGACTATCTGTTGCCGCTGAAGGCGCTGAGCAACAACGCCGACGCGCAAGCGTTCGTGGCCGCCATGACGCGCATCCAGTCTTGGTCAGCGGCCTTCGACTTTGGCGTGCCCCGAAATCAGCTTCGCGCCCGGCTGGCCGCGTGCCATGCGTTCGAGGAAGACTTGAAGAGCTACAGGCTGGTGTTCCCAGAGCGGCCTGGATGAACCTCTGCGTCTGCGCGCACGCCCGCCAGATGGATTGCGCCGACGCTCAGCCGCCGTCGCGCACCACGCGGCAAGACTCGATGTCGAAAGACACCGTGCCGACGGTGAGCGCGGTCTGGTCGCGAAAGCCCGCCGCAAAGGCCATGAAGCGCTCGACATCGGCAAAGTTGCTCGCCAGGCCCAGCGAGACCCGGATCGCACCGGCCGTCTTGCCGCCGCGCTGCTGCAGGGCCGACAGGAAGCGCTGCAGATTGATGCCGGCGCCCGCCGCGGCAATGCCGGCGCGCATGTCGTCGGCGTCCAGGTTCTCTGCCGTCTCGCCCGCCCCGGGGTTGCAGAAGCAGCCGGTGCGCAGCGAGATGTTGACTTGGGCGGCAAGTTCTTCAACGCGGCGGTAGTCCACGAGATGGCCGTCGGGGTCGTAGAAGTTCAGCGTCACCGTGCCGCCGCGCTGCACGGTGTTGGCCGGGCCGTACAGGCGCACCATCGGTCGGCCGTTGGTGTGGTTCAGCATCAGCAACTGCTCGAGCAGCCAATCGGTCAGGCAGCGCACGCGCGTCTGGATGAGGTCGATGCCCACGGCCTGCAGGTGCCGCAGGCCGATCTCCACCGCCGGGATGCTGAGGTAATTGAGGGTGCCGTCCTCGAAGCCGGCTTCGCCGCCGGACAGCACATGCATGAGGCCCTGCACGGTGGCGAAGTTGACCGTGCCGCCGCCAAACCACGGCCGGCGCAGCGCCTTCAAGCTGTCATTGCGCACCAGCAGGCAGCCCACCCCGGTGGGGTAGCCGAACATCTTGTAGAACGACACCGCCACGAAGTCCGGTGACACCGCGCGCAGGTCCAGCCGGTTGGTCGGCACAAAGGCCGCGGCGTCGAGCAGCACATGCCAGCCCTGGGCGCGGGCCTCGGCGATGAGGTCCAACGGATGCTTGACGCCGGAGAAGTTGGACTGCGCCGGGAAGGCCATCAGCCGCGGCTGCCCGGCATCGGCCTGCGCGATCAAGGCGCTCAGCGCGGCGCGGTCGATGCGCAGGTCGGGCCGCGTCAGCGGCGCGTAGCTCACCGCAGCGCCCTTGGCCTGGGCGAACTCGCGCAGGCCGTTGACGGAGTTGTGGTTGTCCGCCGTCAGCAGCAGTTGGCCGCCCGGCGCGAAGGGGTAGGACTCGCCCACCAGCTTGAGCGCGCCCGAGGCGTTGAGGGTGAAGACGGCCGTGTACTCGCCGCTGGCGTTGAAGTACGCCAGCACCGCCGCGCGCGCCTGCTCGACGCGCTGCGTCATCGCCATCGAACTCGGGTTGACCGAGTGCGGATTGCCCAGCACCTGCTCGCTGAGCATCAAGGCGTGCTGCTGCACCTGGCTGGCGGCGTGCAGGCCGCCGCCGGTGTAATCGAGGTAGACCTGCTGCCCGGCGTCGATGCGGGCGTACTCGGTGGCACGCAAGGCATCCAGCGCGTGCGTGCCGGCGTAGTCCGGGTGAGCTTGCAGGAAGCGGTCATGCGCCGTACCTGCGTCTGCTTCAACACGCTCCATCGGGTGTGATTCCCTGCTGCGCGAAAGACTCGCTGCAGGAATCTACTCTGTAATTCCGCGCAGTTGCTTGCTCACGTACCGCAGGCTCCAGGGCTCAGTGGTGATCGAGTACCTGGGCACCGACGCCGCGGTAGCCGATGAACCGGCAACCCGAGTCGAGCATCGGTTGGCCGCTGATCCTGAACAGCTGCCGTGACCCATCGGCGCGCTGACGGTGGAGAACGAAGTCGAGAAACGGCTGGCGCGCCGCAATGTAGTCGTTGAGCGTCTGGCGCCCCACCAGATCCCAGCCACCCTCGCCATCGCCATCGGCGCCCTCGCCTTCAGTCGACAGCGGGTCGCGAATGCCCAGCATCTCGGCTACCAAGCCGCACACCTTCGTGAATTCACCGGCTTCGTTCTGCTCCCAATACCAATCGGCGGCCAGTTCGGTCAGGCTGCGGTAGCGGGCTTCGCTTTCGCGCAGTTCCGCCGTCCGCTCCAGCACGATGCGTTCCAGGTTCTGGCTGTGCGCCTCGAGCAGCTTGTAAAGCAGATGCACCTCAAGCATGTGGTGGATGCGCAGCTTGACCTCCACCATGTCGAAGGGCTTGTTGATGAAGTCGCGGGCCCCCGCCTGCAAGGCGCGCACCCTGTGGACGGGTTGGGCCGTCAGCACGATGACCGGCAGAACGCTGGCGCCCGTGTCGGCCTTCAGGCCCTCCATCACACCGAAACCGTCCAGGCCAGGCATCAGCAAGTCGAGCAGGATCAAGTCGTAGCGCTTGTCGCTGTGCAGAGCACGGACCTGCTGCGGGTCGGTCGTCGAGCTCACGTCGAGGTAGCCGGCCCCGCCCAGCAGACGCTCGAGCAGATGCACGTGCGCCAACTCGTCATCAACAATCAGGATCCGGGCGCTCAGGATGTCGGCATCGGACAGCATCAGATGTTCGCCTGTGCGGCGGTGCGCGGGCCGCGGGCTGGAGATCGTTGAAGGGCCAAGCCGAGTGCATGCAAGAAGGCTTCGCCCTGCGCGGCTTGGGTGACCTCGCCTGGCTCCGCGTCGACGCACAGGGCGATGACCGGGATGTGCGCCGTGGCCGGGTCTCGCTCCAGCAACAGCCTTGCCCGCACCGTGCCCGGGTCGAGCTGGAGAGCACCCATCACGATCACATCGGGTCTTGCCGAGCGGGCCATCTCGATGCCGTCGTGGACGTCGCGCGCCCGCAGCAGGCACACATCGGGCCGCCGGGCAAGGAGTTCCTCGACCCGTTGCAGGCGGGCCGCGTCGTCGTCGACAAACAGCACCGTGTGCACCGGCATGTCCTTGACGACCCGCTGCGGCGCCGCGTTGAGCTCAAACCAGAAACAGCTGCCGACGCCGACCTGGCTGTCGACGCCTATGCGGCCGCCCATCAGTTCCACCAGCCGCTTGCTGATCACCAGGCCGATGCCCGAGCCCGACTGGGTGCCGCCCTCCTGGCCGAGCCGGTTGAAGGGCTCGAAGAGCTGCGCCTGCTGCGCTGCCGACAGGCCATGACCCGTGTCCTGCACAGACACGCGCACAGACTGACCGGGTTCGGCCGTGCAGTACACGTCTGTGCGCCCTGGGCTGCGGTTGTACTTGATGGCATTTGTCAGCAGGTTCAGCAGCACCTGCTTGGTCCGCATGGCGTCAGCCCGCACCAGGCACGGCTGCTCGAAGTGCGGGAACCGGAGGTCGACGCCATGCTCGTGCGCCAGGGGTTCGACCATGCCGCGGCAGTCGTCGAACACTTCGGCCAGCGACATCACCTGCGACGACAGCACAACCTTGCCGGACTCGATCGTCGTCAGATCCAGAACCTCGTTGATCAAGCCCAGCAGGTACCAGCCGGCACCGAGGATGTGTTGCACGCTGTCTTGCTGTTCCGGCGTGGGCGCGGGCGGGCCGGCTTCGATCAACTGCGCAAATCCGAGCATCGAGCTCAGCGGCGAGCGCAGTTCATGGCTCATGCGCAGCAGGAAGTCCGACTTGGCCTGGTTGGCCCTGTCGGCCTCGGCCGATGCCGCCACCAGCGCCAGCTCGACGCGCTTGCGCTCGCTCAGGTCGTCAAAGGCCGTGACCGCACCGACAATTTCGCCTTGGGCATCCACCAGCGCGGCGACGTTGATGAGCGCGGCCATGCGCGAACCATCGGGGCGCTCCATCGACAGTTCCACCCCTCTGGCGGCAACGCCGGTGCGCATCACCTCCATCACCGGGCTTTGCGCGTGGGGCAGGAGTGTGCCGTCTCCAAGCCAGAGCTTCGTTGATCCGCAATGCCGATCAACACCGACCAAGGGCTCGCGCTGCCAGAGTTCGGCGGCGCGGGTGTTGAAGTGCTGAATTGTCGCGTCGCGGTCGCAGACAAAGGCCGCCACTGGCAGTGCGCTGAACAAGACACGGTAGCGTTCTTCGCTTGCCGACAGCGCCTTCGTGCGTTCGTCCACGCGCTGCTCGAGCGTCTCATTCAGTTTGCGCAATTGCTCCTGCGTGCGGCGCCGCTCGGCGACTTCGACAAGCAAGGCGCGATTGGCGGTTCCGCATTCGCGGCCGCTGCGGTCCAGCTCGGCGAAGACAGCCACCTTCGACCGCAGGATCAGCGGATTGACCGGCTTGTGCAGGTAGTCCACCGCGCCTGTGCCGTAGCCTTCCAGCACGTGCTGGTCTTCGTTGTAGTAGGCCGTGAGGAAGATGATGGGCACGTGGGCCGTCTTCTTTCGGCCCCTGATCAACTGCGCCAGTTCGATGCCCGTCATGTCGGGCATTCGGATGTCCAGGATGAGCAGGGCAAATTCGTCCACCACCAGCGCCAGCAGCGCTTCGTCGGCAGAGCCCGCCCGAACCAGCCGGTAGCCAGGGTGGTCGAGGACGGTTTCGAGGACGGTGAGGTTTTTAGGCTCATCGTCCACGATCAGGATGTTGATGAGATGCGTGTAGGCACCGGACACCTGCACCGCGTACGTGGCGGGCTGTCCCGGTCGCGGCACAGAGCCCGTGAATTCGACCGCTGCAGCGCTGGGGTCAGTGTTCATGGTGGTCCTGCCTGGGTGTAGGGTGCCGGGTCATCGAAACAGCCACACCCGCATCAGCGACAGCAGCTGATCGGTATTCACCGGCTTGGCGATGTAGTCGCTGGCGCCAGCGTCGAGACATTTCTCGCGGTCGCCCTTCATCGCTTTGGCCGTCAGCGCCAGGATCGGCAGCTTGTGGAAGTCAGGCGCATTGCGGATCTCGCGCATCGTCGCGTAGCCGTCCATGTCGGGCATCATGATGTCCATCAGCACGATGCTCAGTTCAGGCGTCTTGCGGATGACGTCGATGGCGCTGAGCCCGTTGGTCACGCTGATGACGTTCATTTCCTGGTTCTCGAGCAAGGACGTCAGCGCGTAGATGTTGCGCGCGTCGTCGTCCACCACCAGCACGGTGTGGCCGCGCAAGACCTCGTTCGAGCCGTGCAGCCGCTCGAGCATCTCTTGCTTGTCAGCCGGCAGTTCGGTGACCACGCGGTGCAGGAACAACGCGGTCTCGTCCAGCAGGCGCTCGGGGGACTGCACATCCTTCAGCACGATGCTCTTGGCGGTGAGTTTGAGCCGTGCCTGCTCGTCGGCGCTGAGGTCTTTGCCGGTGAAGACGACCACGGGCACTTCAGCAAGCGCGGGCTCGGCCTGCATGGTTTGCAGCAGGTCAAAACCGCTCATGTCGGGCAGGCGCAGGTCCAGCACCACGCAGTCGAAA
>JANPMR010000593.1:0-2227 GCA_031427055.1 Rubrivivax sp. | reverse complement strand
TGAGCGAGCAGCCCGCGGCGTCGGTCAATGCGGGCACCGGCGCGAGCGGTCTGCCGATTGGCCTGCAGATCGCCGGCCGCCGCCACGACGACCTGGGCGTGCTGCGCCTGGCCCGCGCCTGGGAGCAGTTGCGCGGCCCGCAGCGGGCGTGGCCCATGCAGGCCTGAGTGCGCTCAGGCAAGCGCGTTAGAGTCCACGCCATGACGCAGCACGACGCCCGCGGCCTCCCGGTCGGCAGCCGGTCGGCCACCGCGATTGCAGCGGTCGACGTGGCGCTGTGGCGGATGATGTCGTTCTACGACACGCCCATCGCCGACCTCGACGCGGCTATAGCCGCCGACCCCGGCTGGGCGCTGCCGCACACCATGAAGGCCGGCTTCCTGGCCGGCCTGACCGAGGCCGCGTTGTTGCCAGAAGCCGCCGTCCATCTGGTTGCGGCGCGTGCGCTCAGCAGCGCGCAGTCCCCGGCACGCGAACAAGCCCACCTCGAAGCCGTCCACCTCGTGCTCGACGGCCGTTGGGCCGGCGCCTGCCGCACCTGGGACGCGCTGCTGATCGACCACCCGCGCGACGCGCTGGCCCTGCAATGGGCCCAACTGTGGGACTTCTACCGCGGCGACCTGGTCGCATTGCGCGCCCGCCCGGCGCGGGCCCTGCCCGAGTGGGACGAGCACGATCCGCTGTACCCGCATGTGCTCGCGCTGTGGGCCTTCGGGCTGGAAGAGAACCATTGCCACGCGCAGGCCGAGGAAGCCGGCCGGCGCGCGCTGGCGCTGGATGCGCGCGCGCCCTGGGCCGTGCACAGCGTGGCGCATGTGATGGAGATGCAGGGCCGCTTCGACGACGGTGCGGCCTGGTTGCGCCAGCATCAGGACTGCTGGGCCGAAGGCAACGGCTTCGCCGCCCACCTGTGGTGGCACACCGCGCTGTTCCGGCTCGAAGGGCTGGACATTGCCGGCAGCCTGCGCGTGGTCGACGGGCATCTGGCCGCAGAGCATCTGCAGATCGGCCTGGAGCGCGTCGATGCGGCCTCGGTGCTGTGGCGGCTGCACCTGCTGGGCGCCGATGTGGCAGCGCGCGCTGACGCGCTGGGCGCAGACTGGCCGCTGGACGCCGCGGCCGCCGCGGGTGACTACGCCTTCAACGACGTGCACGCCCTGTTGCCGATGCTCTTGTCCGAGGATTTGGCGGGCGCCGAGCATTGGATCGCGCGCTGTGCCGAACGCGCCATGACGGCCGACGACGCGCGCCGCGACAACCACTGCGTGGCCCGCGAAGTCGGGTTGCCGCTGTCGCGCGGCCTGCTCGCCTTTGCGCGCGGTCTGCCCGACGAGGCCGCCGACCTGCTCTACGCGGCGCGCGCGCAGGCCCAGCGTTTCGGCGGCAGCCATGCGCAGCGCGACCTGATCGACCAGACCCTGATCGCGGCCTGCGCCCGCGGCAGCCGCAAGGCCCTGGGCCGGGCCCTGCTCAACGAGCGCGTGCTGGCCAAGCCGGTCACGCCGCTGACGCAGCACTGGCTCGAAGCGCTCGACGACCACCGTGCCAAGGCGATCAAGTGAGCGCTGAAGACAAGCGCGCCGAGCGCCTGCAATTGCTCGAAGACCACATCGGGCGTTCGCTGCGCGAGAGCGAGCAGACCGGTGAGTTGAAGGCCGCACCGAGCTACGGCAAGCCGCTCGGCTTTGGCGACGGCTACGACGAAACGCCGGCCGAGTTGCGCATGGCCATGAAGGTGCTGAAGGACGCCGGCGTGGTGCCGCCCGAGATCGAGCTGATGCGCGCGGCCGCGGCGCTGCAAGCGCAGATCGACGCCTGCACCGACGCCGCCGCATTGCCGCTGTTGCGCCGGCAGTTGTCCCAGATGCAGCAGCACATCGCGCTGCGGCTGGAGCGGCTGCGGGTCAGTGGCTCGCTGTAGTCTTCGCGGGCCCCGCGTCGCTGGCCAACCGCGCACGCATGACTACGTCTTCCATGCGACCGTTCTTGCACGTCGCGTCGCGGAAGTGGCCCTCGAAGGCCATGCCAGCCTTCTCCATCACGCGCCCCGAGGCCGGATTGCGCGCCAGGTGGGTGGCCTCGATGCGGTGCAGGCCGAGCGCATCGAAGCCGCAGGCGATCACGGCCGCGAGCGCCTCCGATGCGATGCCCTGGCCCCAGAACGGCCGGCCAATCCAATAGCCCGCCACTGCCTGCCGGTGCAGCGGCCGCAGGTGCAGCGACATGG
>JANPMR010000592.1:0-2226 GCA_031427055.1 Rubrivivax sp. | reverse complement strand
GCGCTGGTGAGCTTGCGGCGCGGCCGCGACGCGGCCAGCTCAAAAGCGAACTTCAGCACGCGGTCGACGCCGAAGCGCGACATCACCGTCTGCTGCATCACGATCTCGCGCTCGGTGCCCTCGTACATGCGCCCACCGATGCTGGAGTACTCGCCCTCGGTGTTCTCGCGCACGATCCACATGTCGATCTCGCCCGGCTTGAGCGCCTCGCCGGCGCGGTTGACCAGCGGGCTGCGGATGCCCGGCATCAGTCGAGCCGGCCGCAGGTTGACGTACTGGTCGAAGTCGCGCCGGAACTTGAGCAGGCTGCCCCACAGCGAGACATGGTCGGGCACGGTGGCCGGCCAGCCCACGGCACCAAAGAGGATGGCGTCGTGGCCGCCGATGCGGTCCTTCCAGTCGTCGGGCATCATGCTGCCGTGGCGCGCCAGGTAGTCGCAGCTGGCGAAGTCGAATTCGTCGACCTGCAGCGTGATGCCAAAGCGCCGCGCCGCGGCATCGAGCACGCGCAGGCCTTCGGGCATCACTTCCTTGCCGATGCCGTCGCCGGGGATGGCAGCGATGCGATGGCTTGTCATGGGGGTCTCCTTCAAGGGACTCAAGTTGATCAAAGGGCAATCGGTCGCGGCGTGCGCACCACCAGCGCCACGCCGGCTGCGGCCAGCGCCAGCCCGGCCAGCACGGTGGCGCTGAGCGGTTCGGCGAACAACACCCACGCGAACAGCGCAGTGGTGGGCGGCACCAGGTACATCAGGCTCGTCACCGCCGTGGCGGCACCGCGCTGGATGAGCAAGTACAGCAGCGAGCTGCCGCCCAGCGTCAGCGCCAGCACCGACCAGGCCATGGCGCCGATCAGTTCCGGGTGCAGCACGATGGGCTCGGTCTCGAGCAGCGCCAGCGGCGCCGTGACGGCCAGCGCCGCCATCAGTTGCACGGTGTTGGCGGTGCGCACGTCGCACGGCTGCACCCAGCGCTTCTGGTACAGCGTGCCGATGGTGATGCTGGCCAGCGCAAAGACGGCGCAGGCCACGTTGGCCAGCGTGGCCTCGCCCAGACGCAGCTTGTGCGACACCACCAGCAACAGCCCCGCCAGGCCGAGCGTCAGTCCCACCCACTGCCGTCGCGACACGTGGTGCGACTGACCCGTGGCGCTGATCCACAGCGCCGTGAGCACGGGCTGCAGGCCCACCACCAGCGCCGCCAGACCGGCGCCCAGGCCCAGCTTCACCGCCACCCACACGCCGCCCAGGTAGCCGCCGTGCATCAGCAGCCCGGTGACGCCGAGATGCAGCCACTGCGTGCGGCCCTGCGGCCAGGGCGCGCGCGCCAGGCCGATCCAGAGCGCGAACGCCGCGATCGACAGCGCATAGCGCCAAGCCAGGAAGGACAGCGGCGGTGCATGCGGCATGCCGTAGCGCGCGACCACGAAACCGGTGCTCCAGATGACGACGAAGACGGCCGGCATCGCGCGCAGCAGCGCGGGGCTGCCCGCGGCGGCGATCATTTCGTCTTGGCCCGGATCTCGGGGATGGCCTTGCGCAGGTAGTAGATCATCGACCACACGGTGAGCACCGCGGCCACATACATCAGCAGCGTGCCCCACAGCCGTGTATCGATGAGGCCGAGCAAATTGCCGTTGTAGAGCAGGAAGGGGATGGCCACCATCTGCGCCACGGTCTTGAGCTTGCCCAGCATGTGCACGGCCACGCTGCGCGAGGCGCCGATGTGCGCCATCCATTCGCGCAGCGCCGAGATCGCGATCTCGCGCCCGATGATGATCAGCGCCACGATCACGTCGACACGCCCCTGCTCCAGCAGCACGAGCAAGGACGCACAGATGAGGAACTTGTCGGCCACCGGGTCGAGAAAGGCGCCGAAGGACGAGGTCTGGTTGAGCTTGCGCGCCAGGTAGCCGTCGAGCCAATCGGTCAACGCAAAGAGCACGAACAGCGTCGTCGCCACCAGGTTCTTGGTGGCGTCGCTCCAGCCCAGGTAGTACACGCCCACGATGAGCGGGATTGACGCAATGCGCGCCCAGGTCAGCAGCGTGGGGATGGTCAGGAACATGGCTGCCATTCTGCCTGTGCTTTGCCTGCGCCCAGCCCGCCGTCAGCGGTCAAGTGTCGCGGGCTTGAAGCGGCGCTGGTCGTCAAAGAGAAACACCTCGACGAACTTCCAGGGCCTGGGCAGCCGAGAGACGTCGCCGTAGGGGGCCGCGCGGTGCAC
>JANPMR010000591.1:0-1930 GCA_031427055.1 Rubrivivax sp. | reverse complement strand
TGCTGTTCAACAACGCCGGCGGCGGCCTGGCCGCCAAGACGCCCGACCTCATCAGCGCGGCCGAGTGGCGGCAGGTGGTCGACGTCAACCTCAACGGCGCGTTCTACTGCCTGTCCAACGCCTTCAGGATGATGAAGGAGCAGCAGCCCATGGGCGGGCGCATCATCAACAACGGCAGCATCTCGGCCTACACGCCACGGCCCGGGTCGATCGCCTACACCGCCACCAAGCACGCGGTCAGCGGCCTGACCAAGACCGCCGCGCTCGACGGCCGGCCCTACGACATCGCGGTCGGCCAGATCGACATCGGCAACGCCGCCAGCGAGATGACGGCGCGCATGGTGGCCGGCGTGCTGCAAGCCGACGGCAGCACCCAACCCGAGCCGCGCATGGACCTGCAGGCGGTGGCCGACACCTTCATGGCCATGGTGCGCATGCCGCCCGGTGCCAACGTGCTGTTTGCCACCGTGATGGCGACCAAGATGCCCTACGTCGGCCGCGGCTAGCACGCACGCAGGCGCTGGCATGAAGATCACCGCGGCCCGCGTCGTCGTCTGCTGCCCGGGGCGCAACTTCGTCACGCTGGTGATCGAGACCGACGCCGGCCTCACCGGCATCGGCGACGCCTCCCTCAACGGCCGCGAACTGGCCGTGGCCAGCTACCTCAACGACCACGTGCTGCCCTGCCTGATCGGCCGCGACGCACGACGCATCGAAGACACCTGGCAGTACCTCTATCGCGGCGCTTATTGGCGACGCGGGCCGGTGACGATGAGCGCCATCGCGGCCGTGGACACGGCGCTGTGGGACATCTTGGCCAAGGCCGCCAACATGCCGCTGTACCAGTTGTTGGGCGGCGCCAGCCGCGAGCGCGTGATGGTCTACGCGCACGCCAACGGCCGCGACGTGCAAGAGACCGTGGACGAGGTGCTGCGTCATGCCGAGCTGGGCTACCAGGCCATCCGCGCGCAGAGCGGCGTGCCGGGGCTGAACAAGGTCTATGGCGTGGCCTATGACGCCAAGGCAGACGGCAAGCCTTACGAACCCGCCACGCAGGGCCTGCCGACCGAGCAGGACTGGGACACCGCCAAGTACCTGCGCCACACGCCGCAGTTGTTCGACGCCGTGCGCGCGGCCATCGGCTGGGACCACCACCTGCTGCACGACGTGCACCACCGCCTGTCGCCCATCGAGGCCGCGCGCCTGGGTAAAGACCTGGAACCTTACCGCTTGTTCTGGATGGAAGACCCGACGCCGGCCGAGAACCAGGATGCGTTTCGCCTCATCCGCCAGCACACCACCACGCCGCTGGCGGTGGGCGAGATTTTCAACACGATCTGGGACTGCAAGGCCCTGATCGAGAACCAGCTCATCGACTACATCCGCACCACCGTCACCCACGCCGGCGGCATCACGCACCTGCGCCGCATTGCCGATCTGGCGGCGCTGAATCAGGTGCGCCCCGGCAGCCATGGCGCCACCGATCTGTCGCCGGTGTGCATGGGTGCGGCGCTGCACTTCGATCTGTGGGTGCCCAACTTCGGCATCCAGGAACACATGCCGCACAACGAGGCCACCGACGCGGTGTTCCCGCACGCCTACCGCTTCGAGCGCGGCTTCATGCATCCGGGTCATGCCCCTGGCCACGGCGTCGTGATCGACGAAGCGCTGGCTGCCAAGTACCCGTATCAACGCGCCTACCTGCCGGTGAACCGGCTGCAACGCGACGGCACGCTTTGGGACTGGTGACGCGCCTCTCGTCCGCAAGCCTGGCCGCACTGCCGCCCGATGTGCTGCGGCCGCGCTACGACCGCACGCAATTGCAGACCGGCATCGTGCACCTGGGCGTGGGCGCCTTCATGCGCGCCCATCTGGCGGTGGCCACCGAGGCCGCGATCGAAGCCACCGGCGACCTGCGTTGGGGCATCTG
>JANPMR010000590.1:0-3440 GCA_031427055.1 Rubrivivax sp. | reverse complement strand
ACATCGCAGCGGCGCGACTGGGGATCGATCAGGGCATATTCGCGCAGCGATGCCAGCCGGCGATAGGCCACGAACTTGTCGCCGCGGTCGTAGGCAGCGGTGGAGGGTGAGAGCACTTCCACCAGGAGCACGGGATGGCCCTTGCTCGTCGCGTCACTGGCATCGGCGCTCGCGCAAGTCACCATCACATCGGGGTAGAAGAAGGCGTCGGCCGCGTCCACTCGCAGCTTCATGTCGCTGATGAAGCTGCGGCACGGTGAGCCCTTCAGGTGGCGACGAAGCGCCGCGTAGACATTGCCGGCCGTCGTGACATGGGCCTCGCCCGCGCCCGCCATCGCAAACACCTCGCCCCGCACGAACTCGTGCTTGACGGTCTGCGTCGCGTCCCAGGCCAGGAACGCCTCGGCGGTCATCGGCAGATTCAGTGCGGCGTGTCCCATGGGCAGGCTCCGGAGTCAGCGGCTTGCAGTTTAGGCCGCCGGCTGTGCGCCCGCCACACTCCGACTTGCTGACGGTGGCGTGATACGAGAGCCATGCCCGCCCGGAATCAAGGTTCAGCCGCAGCGCCACCCGCACGCAGCAGATTCAGCGCCAGCAGCCGGCGCAGAACTTCCTCGTCGGCCATTGCGGGCGACCCGTCGGCCCAGCCGTAGGCGGCGGCCACGGCGGCGTCCAGCGTGTCGTGGGCCTGCGCCAGCCAGGCCGGGCGCTGGTTGTAGAGCTGGGTCAGCGTGCGCCGGGCCAGATCGGCCTCGAAGCCGGGGCGGGCGACGATGCGATCGGGGTAGGGCGACGCCGTCATGCCCAACGGAGTCACCTCGGGCACGCGCTCGGCCCACTCGGGCGGGTTGAGCCAGGCGTCGCGCAGCGTCACCAGACGGTGCGCGGCGCGGGCGATGGCCTCGGCCTGCGGGCGCACGGCGGCCGGCAGGTCGGCAGGGATTTGCGCGCCGCCGGGCAGGGCTTCGGTGCGCTGGTGTGCGGTGGCTGCGGGGGTGAGGTGTTCGGGGAAGGGGAAGGTCTCGAAGCACGTAGTGGGGGTGTAGCGCGGCCGGTCTTCGAGCGAGGTGCCCAGGCGCAGCGACCAAAGTTCGTGCAGGCGGCTGTGCAGGATGCCGAGGGTGGTGTCGTCGGCGCGGGCTGTCACCACAAGCTGCCCGTCTATGACGACCGGCGCTTGCTGCCAGGCGAACAGTCGGTACTTGGCCACCCGCGGGCTGACGATGAAGCGGGCGATTTCACTGACCGCGGCTCGCAGGTCCGGAGCGGGCCTCGCGTGCAGCCACCAGCGATCACGCTCCAGTTCATTGCGCACAAGGTCGCGTGCCGGCTTCACGGCCGCCTCGACATGGCCGAAAGGCAGCTCGTAGAGCATCGCCTCGGCCAGCGGCATTCCGAGTCCAAAGTCGACGATCCAGACGTCGGCGGCGCGTCGAGTGATGTCCATCCCGTTGAGCCACGGTGACACCACGTCAGCGTTGCTTCTGCCGTTGGCATTCGGCCTCGCAAGCCACGCGCGGGCATGCGCACCCGCCACGTCGAACTGGCCCTTCTTCATGCCTCCGATGAAGCAAGCTCGGCGGTTCTGATCGAGCGCTACGGCAGTCGTGAGGTTGTCGACGGAAGTTGCGTCCGTGCCTGCCGTGAGATCAGCATGTATAGCGCGCGTCGCCGCGCCGTCGAGTCGCGGCTCGCCAGAACGGACACCGAAAGCAACGAGTGAAACCCGCACTGCGGCCCCGTTGTTCACCCACGGCTCATCGCTCCATGCCTCGAAGATTCGCGTGCTGCCGACCACGCGATCCAGCACCTCGCGGTTCCTGCCACCACGAATCGAATTCGTCGCCACCAGCCCGGCGTGCTGAAGTACCCCGGCCTCGATCTGCCCCCGCGCTCTCTCGAACCAGAAGCACACCAGATCGGCCCCGCCCGGCACGCGCCCCTTGTAGGCCCCGCGCAGCCGCTCGGTGTACGCATCGCCCAACTCGCCGCGCATCTTCTTGTCGCCCACGAACGGCGGATTCCCCACCACCGTATCTGCCACCGGCCAGGCCGCCTCGCGCCCATCCTCGCCCAGCACGGCATCGCGGCATTCGATGTGGTCCAGGCCCTCGAGCACCGGGTTGAGCTTGAAGCCGTAGCCGCGCTGGATGCGCCACTGCAGCTCGCCTATCCACACCGTCACGCGCGCCAGTTCGGCGGCGTATTCGTTCAGCTCGATGCCCAGCACGTTGTGCGGACCGGTCAGGTCGTGCTGGCGCTCCAGGCCCAGCTGCTCGGCCTCGAAGTTGACCTGGTGCTCGATGTCCTTCAGGCACTTCAGGGCCAGGTAGAGAAAGTTGCCGCTGCCGCAGGCCGGGTCCAGCACGCGGTAGTTGCGCAGCCGCTCCAGAAAGCCCACGAAGGCGGCCTGCGCGTCGCGCCAGGCCTTGTCGCCGTGGCGCTTGCTCTTGCGCATGGCGGCGGCCACGCCGGCTTTCGCGGCGGCCCATTCGGCCAGCAGCGGGCGCTGCACCACGGGCTCCACCAGTCGCATGATCGTGATCGGGTCGGTGAAGTTGGCGCCCAACTGGCTGCGCTTGGCGGGGTCCAGTCCGCGCTCGAACAAGGTGCCGAAGATGGTGGGGTCGATGGCGCTCCAGTCCAGCGCGCTGGCGGCCTTGAGCGCGGCCACGTCGGCGCCTTGCAGCGGCGGCACGCTGATGCGTTGGAACAAGCCGCCGTTGAACCAGGGCACGGCGTCGACGCCGAAGAGGCCGCCGTCGCGCATGGTCTCGAGCAGGCGCGCCAGTTGGGCGCGCATCTGCTCGGGCGTGACGGCCACGCCCACCAGGCGCTCGAACAAGCGCGCCGGCAGCAGGCCCACGTCTTCGGCAAAGAAGCAGAACACGCATTGGGTGAGGAAGTGGCTCACCGCTTCGGGCGCGGTGCCGCCGGCGCGCAGGCGCTCGGCGGTCTCGGCAAAGTTGCGCGCGGCTTCTTCGGTGATGTCGCGGTTGCTGCGCCGTGGCTTGTAGGTGTCGGGCGCCTGCCAGATGGCGCGCAGGCGCTGCTGCACCTCGGGCTGCGAGAGATCTTCCAGCGCAAAGACATGGCGCTCGCTGGGCGTGCCGGTGAAGTGCGTGTGGACCTCGATGCGCAGGCGGTCGCTCACCACCAGCAGCGGCGGGCTTTCCAGCGGCAGCGCATACATCATCAGCTGGCGCAGCGCGCCTTCCAGGCTCTTGCCCGGCGCCTTGTATTCCCAGCCGAAGCAGCCGCGACGCCAGACATCGGCAAAGCCGTCGGTGCGCCCGACCGTGCCGCCGGTCTTGGTCACGCCGCGCTCGAAGCAGTAGTTGTCGGCGTCGCCCGGCTCGGGCACGCCCAGCACGCGGCAGAGATCGATGAAATGCGCCTGCGCTCCGGCGCGTTCGCCCAGCGCGTGGGCCGGGCCGCCG